>JAIRSO010000016.1 GCA_031255415.1 Oscillospiraceae bacterium | reverse complement strand
AGGGGGTGTTGGCGCTAAGCGACAGTGGGGGCATAACTCACTGAGGGGGCGTAACTAACAGAGGGGGCGTAACTAACAGAGGGGGCGTACCTAACAGAGGGGGCGTAACTAACAGAGGGGGCGTAACTAACAGAGGGGGCGCAACTAACAGAGGAGACGTAACTAACAGAGGGGGCGTTCTTAACCAAGGGGGCATTCTTCCCGCAGAGGTTGCGTTCTTCCCCACCCAAGAAACCCTTACCTCACGCCTCCTGAAGCGCGGGCCTTCTTTCCAACTCTTCCACTAACGCGGCCTCCTCGGCGGTGCGTGACGCGCCGGGAATCTTCTTTAGATAATCCTCCACCGCCGCCTTTATCGCCTGCTCCGCCAACAGCGAGCAATGTATCTTAACCGGAGGCAAACCTCCCAGCGCCTCCGCTACAGCCTTGTTGGTCAGCTTCAACGCCTCGGCAAGCGTCTTGCCCTTGACCAGTTCGGTAGCCATACTGCTGGTGGCGATAGCCGCTCCGCATCCGAACGTCTTAAACTTCACGTCCTGTATCACGCCGTCCTCGACCTGCAGGAACATCCTCATTATGTCTCCGCATTTCGCGTTGCCGACCGTGCCTACGCCGCTCGCGCCGTCTATCTCGCCCACATTGCGCGGGTTCATGAAATGATCCATAACCTGCTGCGTATACATAACCCAACCTCCTTATCGCGCCGCCGCCGCGTCGGCGAACAACGGCGACATATCACGCAGACGCGTCACTATTTTCGGCAGTTCTTCCAGTACATAATCCACGTCCGCGTCCGTGTTGCCGCCGCTTAGCGTCAGCCTTAACGAGCCGTGCGCGATCTCGTGCGGCAATCCAATCGCGAGCAGTACGTGCGAGGGATCCAGCGAACCGGACGTGCACGCAGACCCGCTCGACGCGGCCACTCCCTTTAAATCCAGCGCAAGCAGCAGCGACTCGCCCTCAACATACCGGATCGATACGTTGGCGTTACCGGGCAATCGCCGCTCCATGTCGCCGTTAACGCGAATCTCCGGTATCCGCTCCATCAAGCCGTTTATGAGCCTGTCCCGCATCCGCCGGACTCTGCCGCCGGTCTCATCCATGCGCTCGACCGCCAGCTCGATCGCCGCGCCCATACCCACGATATAAGGCACGTTCTCGGTTCCCGCGCGCCGACCCCGCTCCTGCGCGCCGCCGTGTATAAACGTATCAATCCGCACGCCCTTCTTGACGTACAGCGCGCCGATCCCTTTCGGCCCGTGAAACTTATGAGCCGATAATGACAACATATCCACGCCCAGCGCCTTTACATCCACGGGTATCGATCCTACCGCCTGCACCGCGTCGGTGTGGAACAGCGCGCCGTACTCGTGCGCGACGGCGGCTAACTCGGCGATGGGTTGTATCGTGCCGATCTCGTTATTCGCCGTCATGACGCTGACTATCGCCGCGTCCGGCTTCATGGCGGAGGCCAGCGCGGCGGGCTGGACTATGCCTTGATCCGTCACGGGCAGGTATGTTATCTCGAATCCGCCGCGCGCTAGCTCCTCGCACGTGTGCAGGACCGCGTGATGCTCCACCGCGCTGGTGACGACGCGCTTACCCTTTTTGGACATGCGCGCCGCAGCGCCTTTTATCGCCCAGTTATCGGACTCCGTACCGCCGCCGGTGAAGTATATCTCATCCGGCGAGGCGTTGAGCGCGCGCGCGAGTTTCGCGCGGCTCTCCTCTACCGCCCTGCGGGCTTCGCGTCCATATCCGTGTACGCTGGACGGGTTTCCATACGCTTGCGTGAAATACGGAGTCATCGCGGCTACGGCCTCCGGATCCATCCGCGTCGTCGCGGCGTTATCCAGATACACGCGATGGTTGTTCATACTATCACCTCGTCCGATATCTTTCTATTGCCAGGTTCCGCGCCGATCGGTTCGCTTGAGAGCAGTTCCGCCAGCGTCGTGTTATCGAGCACGTCCTGTATCGCGGCGTTTAGGCGCTCCCACAGCACGCGCGAGGGACAGACCCCCGCTTTCGCGCACGCGTCCGGCTCGTTAACGCAGTCCGTCAATTTGACCGGACCCTCCAGCGCGCGCAGTATCTCGCCCACCCGCATCGACTCCGGCGGCGCGGCTAGTTCGTAGCCTCCAGACGCGCCGCGCGCGCTCTTGACCAGCCCGGCGCGGCGCAGCGGCGCTATCAGCTGCTCAAGATACTGTTCGGGCACGTCCTGCCGCTCCGCGATGAGGCGAAGCGAACGCGGCCCCTGTCCATATGCCAGCGCGAGATCAAGCATCGCGTGCACGCCATACTGACTGCGCGTGGATAGTTTCAAACCAAGACCCTCCCCGCGTCGCGAATTAATTCCGACTGCTTTCGTCGGATATATTATACCACGGGAGAGGGATTGTCAATACGTTTTGCGAGGTTGAGTGAATATTTATTTTTTAGGGCGGTTAATCTTCGGCATAAACGCAAGACCCCTTGCCGCCCGCTAGGGGGACGGCTAAGAGGTCTTGCGCTCCCGCGCCATTGCCAGTATTGATATCTTTGAATCGGCCTCCCGCCTACTATGGATTCACCACGTTCTGCGGCCTGCCCTCGATAAACTTCCTCAAATTATCAACCGCAACGTCCATCAGCCGCTGGCGGCTTTCCTTCGGAGCCCACGCTATGTGCGGCGTGATTATGCAGTTGGGCAGGCCAAACAGCGGATTGTTAATCTCGATCGGCTCCTTTGACACAACGTCAACCGCAGCGGCGTACACGCGCCCGTCGATCAGCGCCTCGCGCAGAGCGGATTCGTCGATCAACGGCCCCCGCGAGTCGTTGACGATCATTACGCCCGGCTTCATCTTCGCGATCGAGCCGGCGTTGATGATATGCCGCGTGTCGGGGGTAAGCGGGCAGTGCAGCGATATCACGTCGCTTTGCGACAGCAGTTCGTCAAGCTCCGCGGATTCTTCGCACGAAACATACGCGTCATACGCGAGTACCCGCATGCCGAACGCCTTTGCTATGCGTCCCACCGCCTGGCCAATCCTGCCGTAGCCGATGATCCCCATCGTCTTATCCTGCAACTCGACGAGCGGATAATCCCAAAAGCAGAAGTCTCCCCTCGCCCGCCACTGCCCGCGCTGAACCTCCGCCGCGTGGTGCGCGGCATGGTGGCACAATTCCAGCAGCAACGCGAACGTGAACTGCGCGACTGCGGCTGTGCCATACGTCGGCACGTTGCAAACGGGTATGCCGCGCGCCTTCGCCGCGTCCGTATCCACGATGTTGTACCCGGTAGCCAGCACCCCGATAAACCGCACGGAAGGAGCCGCGTCCATGTCCGCGGCGGTGATTGGCGTTTTGTTCGTGTAAACCGCGTCCGCGCCGACGATACGCTCGGCCGCTTGTCCCGCTGGGGTGCGGTCGTAT
Organism: Oscillospiraceae bacterium; assembly: GCA_031255415.1. GTDB lineage: Bacteria > Bacillota > Clostridia > Christensenellales > Aristaeellaceae > BNUH01. Next base: position 4,536 of record JAIRSO010000016.1, on the reverse strand, counting down.
ACGGTTAGCTCGCCCAGAGTTTCCAGCGCGCCCCAGCTCAAGTCGCCGGGGTTTTCGGTATAACCATCCAGCACTACAATCTTCATAACGGTTTCCCCTTTTCAAATTTACAACGCGCGCGAACCCTCCGCCTGTATTGAAATATACGCGCGGTCATGGTACTATTAAACATATAACAAATCAGGAGCGCAACGCATGGATACAACGCCCCGATCCCCCAACCAGTCGGTGGAAAAGACGCTGGACATCATCGAGGCGATGGCGGACGAAGGAAGGCCCATGCGCCTGTCCGATATCGCGCAGCGCACGGATCTGCCCGCCGCGACTGCGCTTAGGATGCTGCGCACGCTGATGGCGCGCCGATACGTGTACCAGGAGCCGGATACGTCCCTGTACAGCCTGACCCTGGGCTTCACGCGCATAGGCTCGATGATCAGCGGCAAACTGCGCGTGCGAGACGCGGCGCACCCGATTCTGTCCGCGCTGTCCCGGCAGTGCGGCGAGTCCGTGTGCCTGGCGATCGAGGACGATCAGGAGATCAGCTACATCGACGTGTTCGACGGGCCTGACGGCATGCTCAAGATCACTCAGCGCATAGGCAAGTGCGCGCCGATGCATTGCACGGGAGTGGGCAAGGCGCTGTTAAGCGCCAAGCCCCCGGAGGCGGTGGAAAGGCTGATCCAGCGCAAAGGCCTGGCTATGTTCACGCCGAACACGCTGACGGACGCGGACGCGCTTGCCGCCGAGTTGGAGCGCATCCGCGAGAGCGGTTTCGCGCTGGACGACGAGGAATGCGAGCTGGGCGCGCGGTGCGTCGCGGCGGGCGTGTACGACTATCAAGGTATATGCGTAGCCGGTATAAGCATCACAGGCCCGTCCGCGCGCATGACGACCGAACGCATAGAGTCGTTTGTGCCGATGCTAAGCGAAGCCGCGCGGGAGATCAGCGTCCGGCTGGGGCATCGCCAAAGATGATCGCGCCCGCGTCCCGCGTCACACCTTGATCCAAGCGGCGTTGAGGAACCGTTTAGCGTTGGCTATGACCGCCTCGCTGTCCTCATCGCCCCACGGCTTGACCTCGAACGAGACGATGGGCCGCCTGCCCTCGCCTAGATATCCTATATCATAGAGCTTGCGCAGGAACGCCGCAAGCGTATCCTCGTCCACCACGCCATGCTCGAAGCCGAAACGCGGATGCTGGTCGCCATACGCGGCGGCGCCCGGCTTCAGCACGGCGTTGGCTATGTGAGCGTGCCGGATATACGGCGCGATCGGATCGATGTTAGCGTCTATGCCCGTATGAAGCTGCGTGATATGGCTTAGATCAACCATCAAGCCGAAGTTGGGAAACTCGCCGCTCATCCGCTCCGCGAACCGCCGAGCGTAGTCAACGGTACCTATCAGCGAGCATTTCTCAACGTCGTCGTCGAATACCTCAAGGTTGACAGGCATATCGCCTTTTGACGCGGCGTATGCGCATAGTTCGCGCGAACCGTCCACCAGCGCGGCGTAAGCTTCCTCTTTGGAGCCGGGATCATACTTGCCCGCGAGATACGCGAAGCCTTGCGCGCCGGTCTCGTAAGCCTCGTCGACGCACGCCTTGAGCCGATCTATGGCGCGGCGGCGGAGCGTCTCGTCCAGGCTGTTGATGTTTTCCTGATTGCGCAGTAACTGCGGCTGCGCGCCATACGTCATGGTTATGCCGCTTTGGCGGATCAATCCGGCGAGCCTCGCGCGAAGCGCGGGATCGTTCACGCGCGTCATCTCGATGCAGTCGAAGTCGGGATCCTCTATGATCCTTCGGACGGTGCGCTCGATATCACCCTCGCCGCTCATCGCGAACGGATACGCCATGAAGTATACTATACCCAGTTTCATCGAACTGGCTAACGGCGTAGTCATAGTGCCTCCTTATCCCTCACGCCTGCGGCGCGAAGCTCTTTACCGCCGCGACGCTGCCGCCCATGTCGCACAACTGCTCCGGCACGCAGACCGCGTCTATCACGTATGTCTTGCCCGACGCTTTAGCGCGGGCCAGCGCGGCCGACAGCTCGTCCGGCGTAAACGCGCGTTCGGCTTCGCATCCGAAACCTTCCGCGATCTTTACATAATCGATCCGCCCATCCTGATTATACGGCATATCGACCGCGTACTCAAACCCATACGCACCCTTCTGATTCTGGCGGATAAGGCCAAGATACGCGTTGTTCAGTATCACCACGATGATCGGCTTGCCGTACACCGCCGCTACGCCTATCTCTTCGCCCATGAACGTGAACCCGAAATCCCCCAGCACGGTCACTGAATGCCTCAATGGATCGGCTGCCTTCGCGCCAAACGCGGCGGGTATCTCGTAGCCCAGCGTGCCGGCTCCGCCGGAGGGCAGGTACCGCCTGGGTTTATCGATATTCTGCAGTTGGCCTGACCATATCTGGGTTATGCCGCATCCGACCGTGAACATCGTGTCCGCGTCGAAAGCCGCGTTGATCTCGTGGAACACCCGATGCGGCATGATCGGTACCGTGTCGTAATCGGTTTTGCGCGCGAGCTTGGCGCGTTTTTCTTGCAAGAGGGTTATGCGTTCCTCGCCGAACGGCTTCAGCCCGCGCTTTTTCGCTGCGGCGGCTAGCGCGGCGACGGCCTTCTTCGCGTCGGATACTATCCCAATATCGGGCTGGAACACCTTGCCTATCTGCCCAGGCTCGATATCGATATGGATAAACTTGCGCCCGCCACGATACACCTTCAAGTCGCCCGTGTGCCTGTCCGTGAAGCGGCAGCCTACCCCCAGCACAACGTCGCTCTCCAGGAAGGTATCGTTGCCGATAGGCTGGCCGACCTGTATCCCGGCGTGCCCGGCGTTCAGCGGGTGCGCCAGCGGCACGCCGCCCTTTGCCATATAGGTCATGATTATCGGTATACGAAGCAGTTCGGCAAACGCGATCAATTCCGGTTCGGACTGGCTTAACGTGACTCCGCCGCCCATTATGATCAGCGGTTTCTTTGCCTGCGCCAGCATATCGATCGCTTGCTCGATCTTCCCTGGATCGGGAGCCGGCGGCTCGACGGGCAACGGCTCGTAATCGTCTATATTGAATTCTATCTCCGCCTGCTGAACGTCCAGCGGCAGGTCGATCAGCACAGGCCCGGGCTTGCCCGAGCGCATCAGATAGAACGCCTCGCGCAGTACGTCCGGCAGAGCGCGCGCGTCCAGCACGCAGGTTGATTTCTTCGTGACGGTCTTTGTAATCTCCGCGATATCGACGCACTGGAACGGATCCATCCCCAACTGTCCGCTTGCGGCCTGGCCGGTTATCGCCAGAAACGGTATCGAGTCTATATTCGCGGTGTATAGTCCAGTCACGAAGTTGGTCGCGCCGGGGCCGGACGTGCATATAGCCAGCGCTATTCTATGGCTCGCGCGGTAGTATCCGTCCGCCGCGTGGGTGCACGCTTCCTCATGGCGCATGCAGTAATGGCTGATAGGCGCGTCCTTCAGGTATTTATACACAGGGTTGATGCCCGCGCCGGGGATGCCGAACGCGTCCGTAACGCCTTCCTTGACGAGTATCTGGACAAGCGCTTGTCCTGCTTGCATAATCATCGACCTTTCAATATGCGAAATGGTATTTCAACTCCGTGATTATTGTAGCATCCCCGGACGGGTTTGTCAATCCGGCGTCCTTGCTCCGACAGCGCGGGTGATTTATAATAAATGAATAAGGACGGGAACGTCAAGGCGCATACTATAATCATTATCGGAAGGAGGCGCGCCGCGTGGTATACACGATGGACGAGATACGCGATCGGGTAGCGCCGATAGCACAAAAATATAGGATTCCGCGCGTGTTTGTGTTCGGATCATACGCGCGCGGAGAGGCGACTGACGAAAGCGACGTCGATCTGCTGATCGACCGGACCGATATGGCCAGCACGCGCTGGTATCTATCCGGGGTATTCGAGGATTTCGAAGCGGCGCTGGGCAAGCAGGTGGATATTATTACAACGCAATCGCTTGACCAGCCCGCGGCGCAAGGCTCGCGGGCACGCTTCCGCGACGCTGTCAACCGGGAAAGGCGGCTTGTTTATGACTGCGCGCGATATATGAACTGATAACGCGTATCGCGGAGTACTACAAGGAGATCATCGACGCTATGGAACGGTTCGGCGGCTGTGATGTTTTCATGAACGACGTCGTTTACCGCAATAGCGCCAGCATGGATCTTTTGCAGATAGGCGAGTGCGCCGGACGGCTTAGCGCGAACCTGCTTGCCGAAACGGAAAATAGGATACCATGGCGCTACATCCGCGCCACGCGTAACCGTATGGCGCACGCCTATAACAACGTTGATTGGAACCTTATGTGGGATACGCTCGAGCGCGACGTGCCGGAACTGTACGACTTTTGCAAAAAAATGCTGGAAAACGCCGCGATTGGCTGATCCGCATATCGCTAGTAGTCTGCTAAGTCCAAACCTCAAGTTATGAGCGAGAGATTTTCGTTGCTCGCTAAGGCGAGTGGAGGAGGCGGACTGG
>JAIRSO010000017.1 GCA_031255415.1 Oscillospiraceae bacterium | reverse complement strand
AGGAGGCGTAGCATGTCCGACGAACTGATCAGCGTGGTAGTGACCGTGCACAACACCAAGATGTATCTACCTCAATGCGTCCGGAGTATACTGGATCAAACATACAAAAACCTGGAGGTCATCCTGGTGGACGACGGTTCTACGGACGGGTGCGCGGAACTGTGCGATCGGTATGGCAAGGAGGACTCTCGCGTGCGCGTGATCCATCAAGGCGCGCTGGGAGCGGCTGCCGCTAGGGCGGCTGGCATGCGCGCGGTCAAGGGTGATTTCACTCATTTCGTCGACGACGACGACTGGATGGATCTCAACATGGAAGAGGAAATGCTCAAGGCGCAGCGTAAGTCGAACGCCGATATCGTCATATGCGGGCACTATGTGGAGCGCGGCGGCAGGTCGCGCAAGGGCGGGTCGGGGTATTTCACGCAGGAGGGGGTGTACGACCGCAAGCGCCTGGAGCGCGAGATATTCCCCAGAATGATGTCGGTCAACGGCACTAGGGAGCGCGGTATCCATCCGAATCTATGGATGAAACTGTTCCGAACCGAAACGTGCAGGGACGCTATACTTCGCGTCGATCCGCGTATATTGAAGGCAAACGACGTAGCCGCGTGCTATGAGGCGCTGTTCGCCGCGAACAAGATAGTTATTCTGCCGGAAAGGTATTATCATTACAGACTGGGGAGGCCTAAGAGCATCACCACTTCTTACGTTGAGAAGTATTACGAGTCGATGCTGGCGCTGTTAGAGCATCTCGCGTCCAGTCCGATGGCTCAGCGTCCGGAGATTGCCAAGCAGATACCGCGAATAGTGCGCTCGTGTTTGAGTTACGGCATGCAGGGCGGATGCGGCAAGGGCGGCGCGGAGTCGCATGTGCGAACGAAATTAATGACGCGGCTTACGCAGTTGGAGCAAAGCGGCGCGCGGCGCACGATACCGCGTCCGGCTAGAACGCCCGAAGCCGTATCACCGCCGGGCAATAGCAATGAATCAGCGCGTATCGCTCAACGAGCGCCTCGAACGCCGATCACGACGCGTCCAAGGATAATACTTACGCGTAAACAACCTACGAGTTGATCCGGAGGGGGGAAGAACTCCCCCCCAATTAATTACTTACGCGTTCACATCCGGCGGGTTCCCCGTCTGCCGCTGTCTTTGCGCGCGCGGCCTCCGGACGGTCGGCTCTTCTTCCTGGATCGTTATACGTTCAGGCGCGGACGGCGCTGGCGGCGGCGCGTATGGCGATACGGAGTCCGACCGCGCGTCGGATTGATTCGCTTGAGTCGCGGTTCCTTTCGCCATGGACGCGGCTTGCGGCGCTGTCGGCAGATGCGGTATCTGCGGCAGGGCGGAATTTGGTTTCGCGGTCGGGCGCGCGGGTTGAGCGGGTCTGGCGGTCTGCGCCGCCGACGCTGTCACGGCTGGATTAGGCCGCTGCGGCTGCGTCGAGGCGGGACGATCGTTTGGACGCGCCGCCGCTGCCGCCGCTCCGGCAACCGTTGCGGACGAACCAGCCGGAGCCGCCGCTCTCTGTACTTGAGCCGCACGCCTCGCGTTCAATTCCGTTCTCGCCTGGCGTTTACGCGCTCGGTTGTACATCGTGAAACCGTACAGCCCGCCGCCTAGCAATATCGCCAGTATCACCAGCGCTAGAGCGAGTCTGCCGCCAGGCCCGCCGGTACCCTGCGATCCGCCGCCAACTATGGGCATGGCTGGACTCGCGGACGGCGACGCGGACGGATCCCTTGTGACGAGGAACGACGGCGCGGGCGTGCCTGTAACCGCAGGCTGTCCCGACGCGGCAGGCGTTGTCCAAGACGCGGCGGACGGCGACGGCTCGATTGAACTGGCGGGAGTCTTAGTAGCCCACGGCGTCGCGGTAGGCAAACCCGTAGGCGCGGGCGTGACGAACGACGGTATATTCGTTATGGACGGGGTGTTCCATACTATGGGCGCGTTGGTCTGGGAAGGCCTGTTGGTCGGGGTGACGATCTTGCTGCCGTCATTATAGCTGGGGTTTGTGACGACGCTCAGATACTCGCCGACGGTCAGAAGCCGCACAACGTCCTCGCGCAAGTATCCGGTCGTGCCGGCAACCTCCGCCTTGTACCAGGTGTACCCTCCCGACACGACGCTGTCGATGAGCCGCACTATCGTGTTCTTCGTCAGGGTCATGCGCACGGTTCCGCCGGGCGCGGCGCGGAAATTGACGCTCGACGCGGACGTTACACCGTACCCGCTGAACGCGTCTCCATATTGGGTGGGCGCCGGCGAAGGCGTGGGCATATACTTCCCGGCGAAGTAAGCGTCCGTCTCGTCCCTGCTCATCCAGGCGAGATAATCGGATAAGACGTATCCATACTGGTCGTTGAAGTACACAAACTGCCAGCGCGATCCATCGTCGGGATACGCTTGCTCCTGTATATACACGACCTCATAATACGGCAGCCAGGCGGTAGCGTATGCGCCAAGGCTGGGCCAGTTCAGCAGCGGCGCGCCGCTGGCGCTGATCACCCGCGCGTAACCGGACAGGTTAGGCGGCGGCGGGGTGGGCGTCACGGGCGGCGGCGTGGGCAATCGAGTGGGAACCGGTGTAGGCGACGGCGTGGGAGTCGCGTTAACCAAACCGCTGATATACGCATCTTCCTCGGCTGCGGTCATGACGCGCAGCTCATACGCCGCGACGTATCCGACTATGTTGCTGCTAAGACGCATCGTCTGCCGCCACGGCACGCCGTCCACCTCGTGAGTCGCTTGCACGAACACAATCTCGCCCGCGTCCAGCCGGGCGGCAACAGGCGCGTCGGCAGAAGCCGACCGCAGCAGACCTACTCCGTTGCGCAGTACATACGCGTAGCCCGCTTGACGCTCCGCGTTCTGGATCGGCGTGGGCGTTGGGGTGGGGGTGGGCGTAGGGATAAACTCGGGAGTAGGCGTAGGCGTGGGAGTCGGGACGGCAGTCGGAGTAGGCGTAGGCGTTGACGTAGGGGTCGGGGTGGGTGAAGGAGTAGGATTCACATAAGCGTACTCCTCTTGAGCGGTGAGGTATCTCAACGCTTGCATAGGCACATAACCAATCTGCCCGCCCGCGTTAATCGCTATCCACCAGTTACCCTCCGAATCCAGTTGATGGTCGAGGGTTTCATATACCGTGCGGTCTGGCAATAGATCAGCGACATAATACCCCGCGTTCGGTCCGGAATAGAACGGCGCGCTTATCACGTCTATCATAACGTGGCTGGTGAGACCAGTCGGAAACTGCGGTTCGGGAGTAGGCGACGGAGTGGGAGAAGGAGTTGGCGAGGGCGAGGGGGTCGGTTCTTCCGTCGGAGGCGCGGAGTTTTGATTGAAATATTCCTCAGCCTCTTCCATCGATAGATACCGCAGAGAGTATACAGGCGCGTAACCCACCGCGTTGGGGGTGGATGGATCCAATCGTATGAGCGCCCACCATTGATCCCGGCCTTGCGCGTATTCCGCCACGGTGTAAACGGTATCGCCGCTGGGAAGCGCGAACATCCATTCGCCATCGATATAATTATACACGTCGATAGACGCGCCTTGAGGCGCTCGAACATACCCCGACGTAATCCATTCCTCCGGGTATACCGGCGCGGATGGAGGCGCGTCGGAGGGCGTATCGGTGTAAACGGGCTGCGTGTTCTGCGGGTCTGTGTAAGCGGGCTGCGTGTTTTGCGGGTCTGTGTAAGCTGGCTGCGTGTTTTGCGGGTCTGTGTACGACGTATCCGGCGGCGTATCGGTGTATGACGTATCCGGCGGCGCGTCGGTGTTCATCAATTCGGCGGGAGGCTCGACGGACGCTTTCAGCACATACCGCTTACCGTCAAGGATAACGTCCACGGGTTCCGCTAATGAAAACGGATATCCGCCGTTCTCGCCCAGCTCGTACTCGTATCCGTTCCAGTTTAAGTAATATTCGATCGGATCGTCTTGCAGGTACGCCTGCACTAGGACGAGGTTCACAGGGGTATCCGGCGTGATGGGAGCCCATATCACCGGGATATTCGGATCGAACACAACCTCCCCGTCCCCGACGAGCGTGAGCGTCGTTCCGTCGCTTTCATAGACGCGCATCGTAACGCGCGCTATCTCGGCCTTCGCCGGGAGAGCGAACGCGGCAAGGCACACGGTTAACGCGAGCAATATAGCCAGAGGTCTGCGCACAGCGATTCCTCCTTGACATTTCGGCTGGTTTCATGTACTTATAGAACGATTGCGAACGCGCGGCGCATCCGCAAATCCCGCGAAATTTATATATCCAGCGCCAACCATGATTGAGGGAGGTTGATCCGAATGCCGGAAAAAGCGCGCGGTTCGCGCGGTTTTATAATCGGGATCGCGATTCTTGCCGTACTGTTTGCACTGGGCGCGGCGCTGGCGATAGGCGGCGCGCGGATGTGGGCGGACAGGCCGATGATCAATTCTGGAACAGGCAATCAGGCATGAGCGCGCGCCGCTTGGGATACAATCCGGAATGACGCGAATAATTTGCCGCCCAGGAGGACGCAGCGGATGATGATGACGCGGGACGGCCTGTTTTCAAGGCTGGCGACGCTGGAAACGCCGCGGCTTATACTTCGCCGCCTGACCATGGCGGACGCTGCCGATATATTCTCGTACAGTTCCGATCCGGAGGTCGCGCGGTACGTGCTGTGGGACGCTCACCGCACGATCCACGACTCGCGGTTGTTCATCAGGTTCATACTGCATCAGTACCGCGCGGACGAACCGTCCAGCTGGGGCGTCGTGCTCAAGCAGACGAACCGCGTGATCGGCACGATCGGGTTCATGTGGTGGAACATAGAGAACCGCTCCGCCGAGGTGGGATACTCGCTGGCGCGCGCGTACTGGGGCTACGGCATCGCGACTGAGGCGCTATTCGCGGTGCTCAGGTTCGGGTTTGAGAGGATGCGATTGCACAGGGTCGAGGCGCAGCACGCAGTCGAGAACGCCGCGTCAGGCCGCGTAATGCAAAAGTGCGGCATGCGCCGCGAAGGCGTGCTGCGCGGAAGGCTGTACAGCAAGAACCAATATATGGACGTGGTGCTGTACGCGATACTGGACGAGGACTGGCGCGCGATGGCTCGCCAGGCGGAGGCCGGATGGCGGCGATAGCGCCGTACATGGAGCGGCTGATACTGGACGGCGGGCTATGGGATCCGCGTCCGCTGCCGCCATACGAGTACTCGGGCGAACCGCTGACAAAGCTGGAGCGTTTTTTCGTCCGTATCAACGGCCCGATAGACGCGCAGGAGATCGAAACGCCGATCCGCGCCCTGCCCGCCGATCTGGACGGATACCGCGCGGCGATAGTATCGGACACGCACCTTAACCGCCGGTTGGAGCTGGGCGAAGAGATTCTGCGCGCGCTCATGTCCGTGAAACCGGACTTGATCTGCCTGCTGGGCGATCTTGTCGACGCGGGCTCGTCGTCGGCGGAGCCGTACAAACCCTTCCTGCGCGCGCTGGCTGGAATCGCTCCATGCGCCGCGGTCATGGGCAATAACGATTACGTATGCGGGCACCTGGGCGCTCTGCGCGCGTACTGCGCGGACGCGGGCATACCCATGCTCGAGGACGAGAGCCGCACGATCAAACGCGGCTGCGCTAGCGTCCGTATAATCGGTCTGCAGGACGCTAACGCGTTCGCGTTCCACGTCCCGGTCAAGCGCGAGGCCGGCTCGCCGGGCGTGAGCGTGATCAAAGCTTCGCTCGATCCCTCCATGATCGATATCCTGCTGATCCACCGCCCGCACCGCGCCGCGCGCACGCTCGGGATGGGCGGCTTCGCGCTGGCGCTGTCCGGGCACGCGCACGGCGGACAGTGGCGGCTGCCTAACGGACGCGGATTGTTCGCGCCAGGCCAAGGATTATTTCCCAAATACACCAGCGGGCTGTACAGGATCGGCGGCGGCTCGCTGATCGTCGGCAGGGGGCTGGGGAATCATGAGTTCCCTGTGCGGATCAACAACAGGCCGCACATACCGGTGGCGATCCTGCGCCGCGTGTAAAGTTATCCACAAACCAAATGCCAGGCGGCGGCGGTTGTTAACAGGGTTATCCACATTATCCACAGCCGGGATTCCCACATCGGTGTGGACTATCCCAGCCGGGCGCGCCGCTATAGTGATAATTTGCCACGGTTTGGCAAACCATAAGGCGTGCCGCTTGCCCTAAACGGCGCGCCTGTGATATATTATCGTGAGTTCGGCGAGGCTTCCCCCGCGCCGCTTAGGCGGCGTCTCCCATACAAGGGATGCGGATGGAACGGCGTCGCCGCGTCGGAGGATTCCATGCAATGGATAAAAAACCTGCTGGGCGGCAGCGGCGGCGAGATTAAGCGCCTGGCCAAGCTAGCCGAGCGTATCGATACGTTCGAGGACGAGCACCGCGGACTGGACGACGCGGGCGTTAGGGGACTGACCGCGCGGTTCAAGGAACGGCTGGAGCGCGGCGAGCCGCTTGACGATCTGCTGCCCGAGGCGTTCAGCGCGGCGCGCGAGGCGATGGACAGAACCATAGGCAAGCGCCATTTCCGCGTGCAGATGATGGGCGGCATAGTGCTCCACCAAGGCCGGATCGCGGAGATGAAGACGGGCGAGGGCAAGACCTTCGTCGCGGCTCTGCCCGCGTATCTCAACGCGCTTTCCGGCAAGGGCGTGCACGTCGTCACGGTGAACGATTACCTCGCGAAGTTCCAGGGCGAGTGGATGGCGCATATATTCCGCTTCCTGGGCATGGACGTGGGGGTGATCGTGCACGGCAAGGCTAACGACGAACGCCGCGCGGCCTACGCGGCGGACGTTACATACGGCACGAACAACGAGCTGGGCTTCGACTACCTGCGCGACAACATGGTGATATATAAAGGCCAGCGGGTACAGCGCGGGCACGCGTTCGCGATCGTGGACGAGGCGGACTCGATCCTGATCGACGAGGCGCGCACGCCGCTGATCATATCCGGGCAGGGCGAGGCCTCCACCGATTGGTACAAGCGCGCTCACGCGTTCGTCGAGCGGCTGCGCCACGACGTGGACTTCATCTTCGACGAAAAGGAGAAGGCCGTCAACCTAACCGAGGCCGGAGCCAGCAAGGCGGAGCAGTATTTCTCCGTCGAAAACCTCTCCGACATGGAAAACACGCAGATCAACCACCACATCATGGCCGCCCTGCGCGCCAACTACCTGATGCACCGCGATACGGATTATGTCGTGCAGGACGGGCAGGTAATCATAGTCGATGAGTTCACGGGCCGGTTGATGCTGGGCCGGCGCTACAGCGACGGGCTGCATCAAGCCATCGAGGCCAAGGAGAACGTCAAGGTCGAGCGCGAGAACAAGACGCTGGCGACCATCACGTTCCAGAATTATTTCCGCATGTACTCCAAGCTCTCCGGCATGACCGGCACCGCTAAGACCGAGGAGGAGGAGTTCAAGGGCATATACAAACTCGACGTCGTGCAGATTCCCACAAACAAACCCATGATCCGCCGCGACCTGAACGATATGGTCTACACGTCCGAGAGCGGCAAATACGAGCAGGTCGTCAAGGAGATAGCGCGCCGGCACGAGACGGGACAGCCTATACTCGTGGGCACGGTGTCGGTCGAGAAAAGCGAGATGCTCAGCCGCCTGCTTGAGCGCGAGGGATTGGAGCACGAGGTGCTCAACGCGAAGCATCACGCCAAGGAGGCCGAGATCGTAGCGCAGGCGGGGCATTACGGCGCCGTGACCATAGCCACCAACATGGCCGGGCGCGGCACCGATATACTGCTGGGCGGCAACCCGGAGTTCCTAGCCCGGCGCGAGCTGCGCAAGCGCGGTATCGACGAGGAGACCATCGAGCAAGCCATAGGCCACGAGGAGAACATCACGGACGAGGCGCGCGCCGCGCGCGAACAGTTCGCCAAGCTTGAGGCCGACTTCAGCGTCCATACCGAGCGCGAACACCAGCGGGTGGTCGAGGCCGGGGGATTGCATATACTGGGCACGGAGCGCCACGAGTCGCGGCGCATAGACAATCAGTTAAGAGGCCGCGCGGGGCGGCAGGGCGATCCTGGCTCAAGCCAATTCTTCATCTCGCTGGAAGACGACCTGATGCGCCTGTTCGGCAGCGAGCGCGTAGCGCCGATGATCGAGCGGTTAGGCTTAAAGCCCGACGAGCCGATCGAGGCGGGGCTGCTCACCAAGCAGATCGAGAACGCGCAAAAGCGCATCGAGGGGCGCAACTTCGACATGCGCAAGCACGTGCTCCAGTATGACGACGTGATGAACCAGCAGCGCGAAATCATATACCGCCAGCGCGGGCAGGTGCTCGACGGCATGGATATGCGCGCGCAGATATTCACGATGCTCCGCGCGCTGATAGACGACGCGGTCAAGCAGTACGCGCAGGGAGACGATCCGGACAACTGGGATCTATCGGGGTTGGGCGGTTATCTGGAGCGGTTTGTGTTAACGCCCGGGTTATTCGCGCCGATGCGATCCGATCTGCTGAAGATGGAGCGCGGCGAGATAGCGCCCGCGATCGAGAGCGCCGCGCGCAAACTATACGAGGATCGCGAGAAGATTATATCCGACGCGGGCGGGAACATGCGCGAGATAGAGCGCGTCGAGCTGTTAAGCGCGGTCGATCACCGCTGGATGGATCACATCGACGACATGGCGCATCTGCGCGACGGCATAGGGCTGCGCGCGCTGGGTCATCACGATCCGGTAGTCGAATATAAATTCGAGGGGTTCGAGATGTTCGACGAGATGGTTCGGCTGATTCGCGAGGATACCTTGCAACGGCTGTTCCTAGCGCCGGTGATCGTACGCGCGCCAAGGCGCGCCGATGCGGAGCAGACGCAATCGCCGCCAGCGTCCGACGCGTTAAAGCCGCGTGGAGCCGGGCCGAGGATAACGCCGTCAGCGAGGCCTATCGCGAGGCCTGCCGCAAGCGCGCCTCAGCCTAACGCGCCCGTCAAGGCCGCGCATAAGGTGGGCAGGAACGAGCCGTGCCCGTGCGGGAGCGGGAAGAAGTATAAGCATTGCCATGGGAAGGACGCGTAGCTGCGATACACTGCGCGGGCGTAGTACGCCCACTCCGCCGCTTAGCGGCGTCTCCCCATAAGGGGGCGGCAAGGGCGGGTATCCCGCCCGCCGTATTAACTTCATAAAGGATGTGAGCAAGTGGTAGAATTGGATCAATCCCGCCAAGATCTGGCGATGATTCGCGAAACCATCGAAGAGGCAGGTGGGTCACTTTAACCTGGACGGGTTAAAGGAAGAACTAGCCGAACTGGAACAGGATATGGCTCAGCCCGATATATGGAGCGATCTGGCTCGATCCGCGAAAATCAGCCAGCGCGCGAAGCATGTCCAATCGAAACTGGATAATTATAACCAATTGGTCAGCCGCCATGAGGACATAACCGCGATGATCGAACTGGTCGAGGAGGAAAACGACCGCTCGATGATCGACGAGATCAAACGCGATATCGCGGCCTTGCGCGCGAACGCGCAGTCCCTGCAGTTGGAAACGCTGTTAAGGGGCGAGTACGACGCGAACGACGCGATATTGGCTCTGCACGCGGGGGCGGGCGGCACTGAAGCGCAGGACTGGGTAGGCATGCTGTACCGCATGTACTCCCGGTACTGCGAGCGCAAAGGGTTCAGCGTAAAGACCCTCGATCTGCTGCCGGGAGACGAGGCGGGGGTTAAGTCCGTTACGCTGTCCGTTGGCGGCGAGAACGCGTATGGGTTCCTGCGCGCGGAGAAGGGCGTGCATCGTTTGGTGAGGATCAGCCCGTTCGATTCAAACGCGAGGCGGCATACCTCGTTCGCGTCGCTGGACGTGTCGCCGGTGATCGAGGACGCGGGATTCGAACTGGATATGGAGGAAGTGCGCATCGATACGTACCGCGCCAGCGGCGCGGGCGGACAGCACGTCAACAGGACGGATTCGGCGGTGCGCATGACGCATATACCCTCCGGGATCGTGGTGCAGTGCCAGAACGAGCGCAGCCAGATGCAGAACCGCGACGTTTGCCTAATGATGCTCAAGTCGCGCCTGCTCGAACTGCGCGAACGCGAGAAGGAAGAACGCATGAGCGACATAAAGGGCGAGATGAAGAAAATCGAGTGGGGCAGCCAGATACGCTCGTATGTGTTCCATCCGTACAGCATGGTGAAGGATCACCGCACCAACTTCGAGGTCGGCTCGACCGATAACGTGATGGACGGCGATTTGGACGGATTCATCAACGCGTATCTGTCGATGCAGTAGCGCGGCGGAGAATCGCGCGGCGGTATGGCTAAGGTTCCATGCCGCGAGGCTGAAAAGGTTCACCGAGCCGCCGCAACGCTGCAATACGATAAGGAGTGATACCGATGCGATGGACGTCTCGACCCGTAAGCCCGAGCGACGCGCTGGCTATGTCCGGTTGGCGTTACCCGCCTACGCTTGATTCATGCGGCGAGCTAACCGTCACGGAATTGACCTCCGGCTGGTATCGCTGCGCTTTGCTGGACGACATGCGCGCGGGGTTCCTGTGCTTTGGCCGGCCCGCGCGCTCCCCGAAACTGGCGGATCAGTATTCCCTGTATCCCAACGATACGGATATAGGGCTGGGACTGCGTCCCGATCTGGTAGGCCAGGGGCTGGGACTGGGGCTGTTGGAGCATCAGATAGACGCGATAGGACGAGAAAAACCATTAAGGCTGGCGTTCTTTGAGAAAAACAACGCCGCGCTGAAGTTGTACGCGCGCGCGGGGTTCAAGTTATGCGCGCGCGTTGACGACATAATAATGATGCGCCGCGAGGGATGGTCATGGCGCGACGCGTCGATCCCGCTGGTCAACGATATGCAGGTTTATCCCGGTGATCCGGCGTTCACGCGGGACAGCATAGCGCAGTCCGCCTCCGGCGGCTACAATGTCACCCGCATTATAATGACCGCGCACAACGGCACGCACATTGATTCACCGCATCATATCGGTTTAAGCGGGGGCACGGACGCTTGGCCTCTCGAGCGTCTGAACGGCGCTTGCGAGGTGGTCGACTTGAGCGAATGGCGGCGGTCGGATAAAACGAAACGCTTCGCGCGCAGGACTGTGTTAAAGACGGGCGGCGAGCCGCTTAATGAATCGGAGGCTCTCGCGCTGATCGAGTCCGGCGTTCGCGCGCTGGGTGTAGACGGGCTCTCCGTCGGCCCGCAGGGCGAGGAGGGGCTCAAGACGCATCGAGCCTTACTAGGCGCTGGAGTGTGCATATTGGAAGGCCTCGCGCTGGACTCGTTCCAGCCGGGATGGTATGAACTGATGTGTCTGCCGCTATCGTTGCCAGGGTGCGACGGCGCTCCGGCGCGCGCCATGCTGCGCTCTCTGGAGACATAACGTTCGAAAGTCCGAGCTTCGCCATCGGGCTTGCCGCTTCGATAACGCGGCTGTTAGCTGTAATGCCGACAGGATCATTAGCTGTAATGCCGACAGGATCATATTAAGCCGCGTCGATAAAGGAAGCATTCTGGAGGTACAACTTATGAAAGGCCGTGCGTTCGCCGGCGGGTTGATCGCGTCCATAACGGGGCTGTTGGCGGTTATGCTGATAGGGTTATATTCTATCGCGTCGATAAAGGAAGCTTACCAATGGGCGATGAACCGCGCGGGCGTATATGAGTCGGCGGGAGTGGATCGCGATACGCTGGACGCGGTCGCGGGCGATATCGCCAGGTATATCGGCGAACGCAATCCATCGGTGGCGTTCGATAGGGTTGTCGTAATGGACGGGCTCGAGCGTCCCGAATTGAACGACACGGAGGCCGAGCACATGCGGGATGTGCGGCGGCTGTTCGGTTATATCGGGAACGCGGGCGGCGCGTTCGCGCTAGCGTGCGCGATATCGGTTATGTTTACGATACGGATCAAGCGCGGGCGCGCGACGGGCTGCGGCATGCTGGCGGGAACAGGCGCGATGATGATGCTGGCGCTGGCTATATTTATAGCGATACGCGCGGACTTCTATAATTTCTTCGTCGCGCTTCACGAGCGTTTATTCACGAACGATCTGTGGTATATGAATCCCGAAACCGATCTGCTCATTCGCATGACGCCTAGCGGATTCTATATATCGATGGGCATGATCGTCGGCGCGGCGTGGCTGGCGGCTGTTGTGATAACGCTGGCGATTGGTTTGCGGCTGGTTCTGCCAGGCCGCGGACGGGCGGCTCGCAATGCCGTATGACCAGATGTGCGCGGCATGGCTTGACGCGCTGCGCCGCGCCGGACGCGCCGATATCCTCGCGATAGAGACATCGTGCGACGAGACTGCGGCGGCGGTGATCCGCGACGGACGCGCGATACTATCCAACATAGTATCCACGCAGATACCGATCCACGCGCGGTATGGCGGGGTCGTGCCTGAAGTCGCGTCTCGCGCGCATGTCGAGGCGGTCAACGCGGCGGTAGACCAGGCGCTGGAAGGCGCACGGCTTCGCCTAAATGATATCGACGCGATAGCCGTAACCAACGGTCCCGGCCTGGTAGGCGCTCTGCTGGTGGGAGTATCCACGGCGAAAGCGCTGGCGTTCGCGTCGTCGAAGCCGCTGATAGCGGTGCACCATATGGAGGCGCACATCAGCGCGGCGTATCTGGCATACGACGATTTGGAGCCGCCGTTCTTATGCCTGACCGTATCGGGAGGGCATACCGCTTTGATCGAAACGACCGCCTCGGGCGAGTCGCGCGCGTTAGGCCGGACGCTTGACGACGCGGCGGGCGAGGCGTTCGACAAGGCCGCGCGAGTGCTGGGTCTGCCTTATCCCGGAGGCCCCGCGCTGGACGAACTCGCGGAGCGAGGCAATCCATCATCGCTGGCGTTGCCCCGGGCTAAGACTCCAGGCGCGTACGACTTCAGTTTCAGCGGACTGAAAACAGCGTTCATTCAACTGGAGCGCAAGGGCGCGCTGGCTGGCGTGTCCCATGAGGACGCGGCGGCGGCATTCCGCGAGGCTGTAACGGATATGCTCGCGGTCAAAACGATTCGCGCCGCGAAGGCCGGGGGATATCATACGGTGGCGGTGGTTGGCGGCGTAGCAGCGAACAAGGGACTGCGCGCGCGCATGGCGAGGGAGTGTGGCGCGAACGGCTTGCGCTTATGCGTACCGCCCGTACCGCTATGCACGGACAACGCCGCGATGGTGGGCGCGGCCGCGTTCCGTCGAATAACGTCGGGCAAGGCGGCGGGGAGTCTATCGCTTAACGCTGAACCGGCGGGGTATATCGTATGATCGATAGATAAACGCGATACCGCCGCGCGGCCCGCAAGGAGGTTAACCATTATGCCTAACAAACGATTGAAATGCATGGTCTGCGGGGCGGCGATTCCAAACGGCGCGGCGGTCTGTCCGGTATGCGGCGCGGGCGCGGATCAGTTTACGCTCGCCGACTCGCCGGATACATCGTTCAGGCGAGACACGAACCGCAGGTTTATCATCGCGGGAGCGGGGGTCGCGGGCGTGAGCGCGGCTGCCGCTATACGCGATCGTGATAATACCGCGTCCATCGTACTATTGGACGCGGAGGATCATCTCCCGTACCATCGTCCTATGTTAACGAAGACCCTGCTCGGCGCGCGGCCTGTCGAGGGGCTGGTTATCCATGATGAATCATGGTACGCGCGGCGGCGCGTCACTCGGATAACCGGTCAGCGCGCGGAGTCCGTCCGCGTCGCGGAGAAAACGCTCAAACTGGAATCGGGCGCGGAGCTGTTATACGACGTATGTATCCTAGCAATGGGAGCGTCGAGTTTCATCCCGCCGATACCGGGCGCGGACGCTAGGAACGCGTTCGCGATACGCTCTTTGGACGACGCGATACGGCTGGAGTCCGCCGCGAGGCAGTCCAGGCACGCGGCGGTTATAGGCGGCGGCGCGCTGGGGCTGGAAGCGGCTTGGGCGCTTCGCGAAGGCGGGCTTAAAGTATCGGTGATCGAGACTCTGCCCCGCTTGCTGGATCGAAAGGTAACGGAGTCTACATCCGCCGCGCTTGCGGACTGGCTGGATCGATCCGGCATTGATCTTTCGCTAGGCGCGAGGGTAGAGGCAATCGAGACGGTCGACGGCAAGGCCATCGCGGTTAGATTAAGCGGAGGCAGGACGATTCCGACCGATATAGTAATCATCTCCGCCGGCATTACGCCGAATGCCAAGGCTGCGGAATCGTCCGGCATAAAGGTAGAGCGCGGCGTCGTAGTTGACGAGCGTATGCTCTCGAGCGCGCCGGACGTGTACGCGTGCGGCGACTGCGCGATATTCGGCGGCGTTCGCTACGGGTTATGGCCTGAAGCGGAGGCCATGGGCGCTGTGGCGGGAGCCAACGCGGCGGGCGATAATCGATCATACTCGCGCGCGCCATTGCCGGACGTGATAACCGCGCTGGGGGATTTTATCGTCCGCGGCGCGTAATGATGAAACCTTGACGCAACCGGATCAAGCCCGCGCGTATACCAATCCAGCCGCGCGATTATCACAGGCTCTCCACCTCGCGGTTTCCGGTGAGGAAGTATATCACCCATCCGGCGATATTGACCGCGTGGTCGCCGATCCGTTCAAAATATTTCGCGATCATCAGCAGATCGAGGCACTCCTGCGCGTAAGCCCCGTCGGCGCGCAGGCGCTCTATAAGCTGGCGCTTTATCTGGCTGAACAGATCGTCCACCGCGTCGTCGTAACGAATGACGGACCGCGCCAGTTCCAGATCTTCGCGAACGAACGAGTCGATGCTTTCCGTAACCATCTTCGCGGTGGCGCGCGCCATATCGGCTATATGCACGTCGCTCTTTACCGGACTGCCTGTCATGAACGCGGAGATATCCGCGATATCAGCCGCCTGGTCGCCTATCCGCTCCATGTCGATGATCATCATCTGCGCGGCGGTCACCCGCCTAAGATCGGAGGCCATGGGCTGCTGATGAAGCAGAAGCCTCACGCACATTGATTCTATCTCGCGCTCTATCATATCGATATCGTGTTCCAGCGCGACGGCCTCGGCGCGCGTCTTTTCGTCGCCGTCCAGCAGCGCCCTGGCGGCGCTGGCGATAGCGTCCTCGCACAGCGCGCCCATGCGGATCAATCCGTTGTGCACCGTCTCCAACTGCTGATAATACCGCTTGCGCATCAGCCGAACCTCCCGGTAATGTAATCCTCCGTGCGCCGATCCTCGGGCATGGAGAATATCGCGTCGGTCGGGTTATACTCTACCAATTCGCCCAGCAGGAAGAACGCGGTCTTATCGGATACCCTCGCGGCCTGCTGCATGTTGTGGGTAACGATGATGATCGTATAGGCGGACTTCAGTTCGGATATCAGATCCTCTATCCTGGATGTGGATATCGGATCTAGCGCTGAGGTCGGCTCGTCCATCAGCAGTACTTCGGGCTTGACAGCCAGCGCGCGCGCGATGCACAGCCGCTGCTGCTGTCCGCCGGACAGCCCCAGCGCGCTCTTACGCAAACGGTCTTTCGTCTCGTCCCATATAGCCGCGTCGCGGAGCGAACGCTCGACTATCTCGTCCAGCGCGATCCGCGCGCGAACGCCGTGCGTGCGCGGCCCAAACGCGATATTGTCATAAACGCTCATCGGGAACGGGTTAGGCTTCTGGAACACCATGCCCACCCTCTTGCGAAGCAATGATACATCCATCCCGCCGTACACGTCCTCGCCGTCCAGCGTTACCGAGCCTGTGACGCGGCAGCCCTCGACTAGATCGTTCATCCTATTGATGGATTTAAGCAGGGTAGATTTACCGCATCCGGAAGGGCCGATCAGCGCGGTGATCTCCCGCGCGGCGAAGCCCGCGCTCACCGACTTGAGCGCGTGGAACGCTCCGTAATACAGGTTCAGGTTCCGGATATCTATCTTAGCCGCGCCGGCCTTTGCCGCGCAGGCCGCCGCAGCGTCAGTCATTGCCGCCTCCCAGCGCCGCGCGTTCAGCCTTTCGCGCCGCCCAGGATGAGAGCGCGTTGATCATAGCCGCCAACGCGATCAGCACGACTGCGCACGCGTATGTTTGATTGATATGCAGCCCCTCGCTGCTAAGGTTGTACATATGCACGGCCATCGTACGCCCCGACTTCATCAACGACGCGGACGCTTTCGCGGCGGTGCCCGCCGTGAGTATCAGCGCGGCGCTCTCGCCCACCACGCGCCCGACCGCGAGTATCACCCCGGCGAGTATCCCGGGCGCGGCGGCTGGCAGCGCGACCCTGAACACGGTGCGCACCCGCCCCGCACCCAGCGCGAAACTGCCCTCCCTGTACATATCCGGCACGGCGAGCAGAGCCTCCTCCGCCGTGCGCGTGACAAGCGGCAGGATCATGATCGACAGCGTGAACCCGCCCGCCAGCATCGACAGCCCCCACCTCAGCGCGACGACGAAGAACAGGAACCCGAACAGCCCGTAAATAATGGATGGAATCCCCGCCAGCGTCTCGGAGGCCACGCGTATTATCCTAACCGCGCGGCTGCCCCGCCTCGCGTACTCCGATAGATACACGGCGGCCAGTATCCCCAGCGGCGCGGCGATCAGCAGCGCCATAGCGGTCATGATCACGGTGTTGATAATCGCGGGGGTCATGGATACATTGTCGCTCGTGTACCGCCACGCGAACAATGACGGCGCGATATGCGGCACGCCCTTTATCAATATAAACCCAATCATGCCCACGCCAGCCAGCGCGGCGCACGCGGCTGACGCGCAGGCCGCGATCCTTAGTACGATCGACACGGGATCGATCCTTCCGCCGCGCACGCTCAAGCCCCCTTCCTTTTCACAGCCGACAACAGCAGGTTGATCAGCAGTATGAACGCGAACAGCACGACCGCGCAGCCTATCAGCGCCTCGCGGTGCAGATCGGCGGCGTAGCCCATCTCAAGAGCGATATTCGCGGTCAACGTTCTAACGCCGCTTAGTATGCCGCCGGGCATGACCGCCTGATTGCCCGCCACCATTATGACCGCCATGGTCTCTCCTATCGCGCGGCCTATTCCCAGCACGACCGCCGCTATTACCCCCGACTTTGCCGCGGGGAGCACGCAGAAGAACACGCTCCTCTCGCGCGACGCGCCCAGCGCGGCGGCTCCCTCATAGTAACTATCGGGCACGGCGCGCAGAGCGGATTCCGACACGCGTATCACCGTGGGCAGGATCATAATCCCCAGCAATATCGACGCGGTGAGCACGCTCTTGCCCGCGCCGAACCACGCGCGCATAACGGGAACGAGCGCGGTCATCCCGAAGAATCCATACACGACCGACGGAATCCCCGCCATCATCGATATCGCGGGACTGATGAAACGATACAGCCGCTTGCCGCAGAATCTCGCCAGGAACACGGCGGTCAGCACGCCGATGGGCACGCCGGCAATCACCGCTCCAGCAGTCACGAACAGGCTGCCCACTATCATCGGCGCGGCTCCGTACAGGTTCCTGCCGGGTTTCCAATCGAGTCCGAAGAGGAATTTCAGCGGGCCGATCCTCGCTATCGCGGGAGCGCCGTTCGCCAGCAGGAACGCGCAGATCAGCCCGACGCACAGGATGCACGCGCACGCGGCGATGAGGAACACGATCCTCATCACCGTCTCGGCTGCGGCTCTGGAGCGCAGGCCGCGCGCCGTCCCGACGCTTGCCGCGTTACGGATACTCGCGCGCATACTCACTTAATATCGGACCACTTGACCAGCGTTCCGGTATAGATATCCCTGACCTGATCCCTCGTAAGCGACTCGACCGCGTTAGCGTTATTCACGATGACCGCGATACCGTCCAGCGCGATATTGATTTGGACGAGTCCTTTGCCGATCTCGCTATCCTTCAACTCACGCGAGACCATGCCTATATCGCACACGCCTTCCACAGCCGCGTTAACCCCGGTGGTGGAGTCGCTCTGCTGTATCTCGATCTCGACCGCCGGGTTGACCAGCGCGAACGCCTCTGACAATTTCTCCATCAGCGGCGTAACCGACGACGACCCGGCTATCACCAGCTTACCCTCCGATCCATCGGACGAGTATGCGGGCGCGCCGTCCAGCCTGATGTATCCGCTGGACTCCACGACAGCCTGCCCCTCGCCGCTCAAGACGTAGGCGATAAAGTCGGCGGCGGCTCCGCGCGCCTCGCCCAGGGTCGCGATATTGAACGGGCGGGCTATGGGGTACGATCCGTCCTTAACCGTCCCGACGCTAGGCAAAACGCCGTCGATAGCCGCAGCCTTGACCGTATCGTTCATTGAGCCTAGCGAGATGTAGCCGATCGCGTCCGGATCGCCCGAGACGCTCGTCATCATAACGGACGTGTTGTTCGTGACCTCGGCGCTGTCGATCGTCATATCGATCCTGCCGCCGTCCTCGTCCTTTACTTCCACGCCGAACAGCTCGATGAACGCGCCGCGCGTGCCCGAACCTTCCTCGCGTGAGATCACATAGATGGGGTTGTCGTTCGCGGACGCGGCGCACGCGGCGGAGACGGCAAGCGCCAGCGCAGCCGCCAGCAAGCCAATCTTGCGAAACTTCATCGGGTATCCTCCTTGCTTCTTGTCGATCTTTCAGATCGCGGGTACGCGCGTATGATACCCCGGGCATGTTAAGTCCGCATGCCGGGTCAAGTTAAGTTTGAGTAAAATTATAGTATTGACAAATCCTCCCCGCCCTGCGATAATAAATAGGACGATTACGGTTCGGTCTGTTGGCTCAGTTGGTAGAGCACATCGTTCACATCGATGGGGTCACTGGTTCGAGTCCAGTACAGACCACCAGAAGCCGAGGAAAACAGCGGGTTTTCCTCGGTTTTACTTTGCGCAGAAGACGCTGGAAGGCGATTCTGCACGCAGTTTACACGCAGTTTTGGGGGTAGTTTGCTATTGCTTTACTGACGGTAAACGCATACTAAACTTAACGTTGGGAAGGGAAAGTTTTTCTTGGGTATAACCAGCGGCATATTGGTTACCGTGGTTCGCAGGGCGTTTGCCTATTGTATATTCGCGGTATAACCTCATGGGTAACCTTGCAGCATATAAATTCCGGCCACACGCGCCGCTGCGTCTTATAAGCCTCCGCTAAAGCCTTTGACATTTCTTCATGCCTCGGGTGCGGTTTCCTTATGGTTTTCATACCTTTCCCCTCCGTTTTGATGTCTTTTTCAGTCTCTCGCCCAGCACATCAAGCGCGTCGGACATGGCGAACGGGTCACTGTGCATGTATTTCTCAGCGGTGAAAGACGGCTTCTCATGCCCAGCCAGTTCAGCCAGGGTCCTAAGATCAACCTTGCCGCCTCTGGCTATCGCGGTTAGGCATGAGTGGCGGAGCGGGTGGAGGGTGATCAGCTTCGTCTCGGCTTCGCTGCAAGCGCGGCGCAGTGTTTTTCGCGCGTTTGCCATATCCGGAACTGTTCCAACGTGCGTTGCGAATACGCACATATTTGGTGCGCCGGGATAACCGCCAGTCCAAACTTTTGCATATAATAGACGTTCCCGCTTCTGCTCAGCCAACTGTCTCTCAAAAAGCTTGCGGGTCTCCGGCTTCATGGGTATCCGACGGAAACCTTTCTTCGACTTGGTGGGACGCACGTCCAGCGCCTGGTGGTCCGCCTTCACGCCATTTTCGATTGACCACAGATACTGCTTCGTCCGTTTAACGTAGATGACCCCCTCGTTGAAATCGACATCCTGCCACTCCAACCCCGCCACCTCGGACTTGCGCAATCCCGTCCATAGAATCAGTTCGCAGCAGCATCCGTGGGTAGTGTCAGGCAGCGCGTCCAGCAGGGCAAGCAGCTCATGCTGTGAGAGGTGTACGACCTCGTTTTGGCGCATCTGCGGCATCTCAACATGCTCGAAAGGATTCTTGCTTATCATTTCCAGCGCGAATGCCTTTTTCAGCGCACCTCAAAGCGGTTCGCATATTTTGTGAATGCTGCCCGGCTTCTTGCCGGAGCGCAATAGGGAATCGATGAAGCCTTGAACGCGTCGAGTCTCCAGCTTCTGGAGCATCTCGCTGCCGAGCGCTGGGAAGATATGGTTCTCGATAGACATTAGGTGTACGGCTCGCGTATTGTTTGACTTCCAGCGCGGCTCGCCGAAAGTGCGAAACCATTCCATCAGCCACTCCCCCACCGTCATTTTGAACGGTTCCGTGAACCTGCCAGTATTGATTGAATGCGTTTTCTCCGACAGCTTCCTGGCACATTCCGCTTTGGTTTGCGCTTGAACACTGCCACGCTTAAGCTGCCCGTCCTGCCCTATATATGTATAAATGGCTTGCCAACGACCGTCAGTCCGTTTGTATGGCTCGCTGCCTTCGCCATTGGCACGGCGTTTCGGCATAGGAATCGCCCCTTTCAGAAAAGTTACTACTATATATGCTCTAGTTTTCGGTGAAGTCAAGCATTGGATTTATATTAATTCTCAAGCCATTCTTTGAGTGTGGCTATGTCGATGAGGCGTACACGAGGACTAATTTCTATGACGGGAAAGCCTTCACGCATCATCAGCTTTCGTGCTGATTCCAGACCAACGCCGAGGTAAGAAGCGAGGGCTTTGTATCCTTTGAGAGTTTGCGGCATAAAAACCTCCACAAAAAAAGAGCGGGATTAGCCGCTCTGATTTGAGAATCGTTTTGATGTTATAGAAATTGGATGGTTATTGCGATTTGGTTCACCATATCGGCTTGCGGGAAACCTGTGCTGTTATCGATCCACTGCGGGATTGGAACATCGAACGCGTCCTCTGCGTCAAAGGCGTTGATGAGGTATACCACGCCCTCCATGCCGGCACGAAGCTCGGCGATGTGCAGCAGCCAGTCGCGGATGGGCGTTTTGTGCGCGATGGTGGGATCGACCCAGCGCATATTGATGAGGCCGTAGAACGTTCGGACGTTGTTGGTGGCGGTGTGTAGCGCGTTCATCTGATGGGCAGTCGCGACAGTTGAGTATTGTACCACTGGCTCGAACGGAGAGAGTGCCCCAACGCCCGTAGAATTTGGTCGGAGAAGCGACGAGGGAACGGCAGCGAGGTTAGGCTACTAAGCCAGAGCTCAAGCGCGTGTTAACAATACGAGTTAAAGCCTCGTAGAGATTGGGCAGCTGCTTGAAACCACTTACGCGATGGAAACCATGTTCCGCCATCATGAAACCTGCGGCGGCATGCCGTATCGCCATCGCGCCATCCTGCACGTTGGCTACTCGAGCCGTCGTCCTGCGGCACCCGGCGTTCGCGGATTCCACCGGATTGGTCGTTGATAACGTCAGATAAAGGCTTCCAGTTAGCCCCAACGCAAGCACTGCCAGCGTTTCATCCAAACCTTCCCGCAAACTGTTCGCCGCGCTGGGATACTTGCCGGTTGTCCACCGCCCCCTAGCCCCCCGGCCCTCGAAAACCTAGAGTTTTCGGGGGCTGGCTCATTTCTAAGCC
>JAIRSO010000089.1 GCA_031255415.1 Oscillospiraceae bacterium | reverse complement strand
CCGCCCCTGCCCCGCGTTCTTCTTAACGGAGATGACCACGTGCCGATTCGGTTCCTCGCCTTCGGAGTGGGTCGTCACGCCCTCGAAGCTTTGCAGCGCGGAGTGCATTATCCTGCGTTCATACGGGTTCATCGGCTCCAGCGCGACGCGCCGCCCCAGCTTGACCGCCCTGGCTGCCAGCCTGAACGCCAGTCGCTTGAGCGCCTCCTCACGCCTGGCGCGGTAGTTCTCGGTGTCAAGGGTTACGCGCACGTACTCTTCGCGATCCTTGTTCACGGCCAGACTGCATAGATACTGGATCGCGTCCAGCGTCTCTCCTCTGCGCCCGATCAATATCCCCAGCGTATCCCCTATCATCTTCGCGGTGATGTGCCGCTCCTCGTCTTCGCTGACGTATACCTTTACATCGACGCCCATCCTTTCGGTAAGCCCCGTCAGGTACTGCTGAACGACGCCCATGGGCGTGTCCGCGGGATGGATGACGGGCGGCTCGGACGGCGGCGGGGGCAGCGGCAGACTGCTCAGCCCGTCCTCAAACTCCGGATCAGCGGCGTATGGACGCGGGTTGTTCGGACGCGAGTATGTGGAAGGCACGCCGGAGCCCGCGCGATTGCCGTCGCGGCGAGGCTGAGCCGACGCGTATGGCTGGCTGGGTATAGTACGGATAGTCTGGCGATCCGGCGCGGTGTGCGCGCGCGATATCGAGTCCCTGCGCGGATACGCTCCATGACCCTGCGCGCCGCTGGCGTTGTTGTTATCGCGGCTTGGCGCGCTCCACTGCTTGGGCACGTATGGCCTGCGCGGCCCGCGCGTCAAATCGATAGGCTGATCCCCCTGCGCGCCGTCCGCCCCGGTCTTTGGCGCGGGCTTCGGCGCTGGCTTGTCCGCGGCCTTTTCGGATGGCGCGTCGGGTTTGGCAAGCGGCCTTTCCATAACCTTTTCAACGGGCTTGACGGGCGGCCTTTCCATAACCTTTTCAACAGGCTTGACGGGCGGAACCGGCGCGGGCTTATGCTGAACCGGTTCGGGACGGCGCTCGACGGGCTTGGTCAGCGCGGAGAGTATATCGGACGTAATCGCGTCGTCCTCGTCCGAGTCGGTCTTGAGCGTGATGCGCACCCTCGCCGGACGGCTTCCGAACAAGCCGAACAGCCCCTTCGATCCCTCCTGCAGCGTCGTCCACGATACGTCGCTGATGTCGCAGTGCAGTTCGCGCAGACCGGATTCGAGCGCCTCCTCGACGGTGCGTCCGGTCGATTCAATCTCCTTTAATGGATTCACGATTCCTGCGCCTCCTTAGCGCGCCGCTCTTCGGCCTTGCGATCCTGCGCCGCGAAGTACATATTCAGCGCCCACTGTTCACCCATCATAAAGATGTTGGTCACGACCCAGTACAGCGAGAACGCCGCGTTGCTTGTCGAGCATATCCACAGCGAGAACAGCGGCATAAATATCTTCATCATCTGTCCGGTACCCTGCTGCTGCGGGTTCTGCGCGTTCTGCTGGGACTGGTCCATGGGCGTGAGCACGGTGCTCAGATACTGCGTGATCGCGGCAAGCGCGGGCAGTATGAAGAAACCGTTCGGGTTACGGTAGATGGTCAGCTGGAACACCAGCATGTTGATCGTCGCGCCGGGGAGCGGCACGGCGTTGAAATAATCGAGCGCGTGCTGGTATGTCGCGGTGCCCATGAACGCCTTGACAGCGTCCAGCTGCGCCTGATCCAGTAGCCCCGCGATAACGGGCAGCTGCACGGACGTGGCGCTAAGCGGCAGCACGGACGCGAACGGCGAGTCCGCCATCCATAGATTCTTTATCCATAGCCAATTCTCAAACCTTAACGCGCCGGACGAGGTCAGCCCGTCCAGCGCGGCTTTAATCTCGGCGGGATCGGTGAGCGTGCCTATCGCGTTATGGATCGTGAGCAGTATGCGCGCCAGCTCCTCGTTGGCGACCCCGCGCATGACCGCGAACATCGCGAACAGCACGGGCATGGTCAACAGCATCGGCAGGCATCCGGCTAGAGGGTTGATCTTTTCCTTTTTATAAAGCTCCGCCTGTTTCTGCTGCAGCTTGTCCTTATCGTTGGCGTACTTTTTTTGCAGCGCCTGGAGCTTGGGATTCAGCGCGGACATCTTGCGCATCGATCGGCGCGACTTAACGTCGAAGGGCGTAAGCACCAGCTTGATCAGCAATGTGAATAAGACTACGGCCCAGCCGTGGCTATGCACCAGCGAGTAGATCATATCGATGACGCCGCGCAGGAAATTATTGAATCCGCCCCATATCGAAGCCAATGGTCATCGCCTCTTTCTATTTGTGTGGCTGTCCGCGCGCGGTTCGCCCGGCAGCCTCGGAACCGGATCGTATCCGCCTTTGGAAAACGGGTTGCACCGCATCACGCGCCATACGGCCATCGCGCCGCCCTTCATCGCGCCGAAGCGCTCGATCGCGTCCATCGCGTATTCCGAGCACGTGGGCACAAACCTGCACGACGGGCTTAGCCCCGGACTCACCCGCCGCCTATAGAACCTGATCAGCGCCAGCAGCGCGCGGCGCGTCATTGAGCCCGTCCAGCCAGCAGCCGTTGTTTATTCAGCAGCCAGGCCGCGCGCGCCTTAAGCGTGCTGAAATCCGCGTCGACAGCCGATTCCTTTATTATGATTACATACAAACCCGCGCGCATGCGCGGCAGGTTCGGCCTGATGATCTCGCGAAGGCGGCGCTTCATCAGATTGCGCGTGACCGCGTTGCCCACCTTGCGGCTGACGGAGAAGCCCACCAGCGCCTTGCCGGATCTCGAGGAGGGAACATAGAGCAGCGACAGCTCCCCGCAAGACGCGCGCCGGCCGCGATGGTATACATACTGGAACTGGCCGCCGCGCTTGAGACTGTTAGCGCGCTGCACATCGTCCTCCGTTTAGTCGTCCGCCCGTCCCGCTCCCGCGCGATCCGCCGGAGCCGGGACTTCCCGGCGGGGCTGGATATAAACGCAACGCCCGCCGCGAATCAACCGCGGGCGAGCGTACGCAAAAGCAATCTGGCGGCCATCACACCGTCAGAACCTTGCGGCCGCGACGGCGGCGAGCCGCCAGCACCCTCCGGCCATTCCTGGTAGACATGCGCGCGCGGAAGCCGTGCACCTTCGACCGCTGCCGCTTCTTAGGCTGATATGTACGAAACATAGGCGCGCTCCTTTCCGAACTGGACGCGAACACGCGTCGATACCGTATAGCGAAGCAATACGCTTCAATAGTATATCCGCGAGAACCGCGTATGTCAAGCAAAATGTGCCGCGCGGGGAGTTGGCTCGCCGCAAAAAACATTTGACATTGTCCTTCACCCGTGCTAATATACATCAATTACCTTCAAGCGCAGCCAAAGGAGAGCATGCCCTATGATCGTCTTGTTCGCCCAATCCCCGATGCACGTTATTATCAGGCGCAAGCGCCGGTAGCTATACAGCCGCCGACGCTTGCGCCCAACGGGCGTTGCGTCGGCGGTAAGCTTACTTACGCTCCGAGACGGCGCACCGTCACGGAGCGTTTTTTATACCCATCCGGCGTCACCCGAAAGGAGGCTCCGCCCATGCCCGTCATAACAACGTGCGGACTTACCAAAACCTACCGCGCCAAGGTAAAGGGAGAAGGATTAGGCGCGAGCGTACGCGCGCTGGTCAAACCGCAGTGGAAACAGGTCGAGGCCGTGCGCGGTGTAAGCCTGACCATCGAACGGGGCGAGATCGCGGCGTTCATCGGTCCAAACGGCGCGGGCAAATCCACGTTCATCAAGATGCTCTGCGGGATACTCCACCCCAGCGGCGGCGAGCTGTCCGTGCTGGGCATGTTGCCATTAAAGGATCGCAGGCGGTTGGCGATGCGCATAGGCTCCGTGTTCGGGCAGAAATCACAGCTGTGGCTGCATCTGCCCGCTATAGACAGCTTCACGCTTCTCGCCGCGATATACGAGATCAGCGACGCGGAACGCAGGCGACGCGTCGCCGAGTTATCCGACGTATTCGAATTGGGCGGGTTTATCCAAACGCCCGTGCGCAAGCTCTCGCTAGGCCAGCGCATACGCTGCGAGGTCGCGGCCTCCTTGCTTCACGATCCGGAGATACTGTTCCTAGACGAACCGACCATCGGCCTTGACGTGGTCGTCAAGCAGGCGATACGCGAACTGATACTCCGGCGCAACCGCGAGCGCGGCGTCACCGTGTTCCTCACCAGCCACGACCCTTCCGATATCGAGAACCTCTGCCGCCGCGCGATCGTGATCGACCGCGGCAGCCTTATCATGGATTGCCCCGTCGAGAGGCTGCGGACGGAGTCCGGGGTGGAGAGCGCGGACGCGTCCATGGAGGATATCATCGCCGCAATATTCCGAAAGGGGGCGGCGTCGTGAAACTCGTCCGGCAATTGAGGAAATACGCGGTGATAGCGCGCGTGAGTTTCTCAAACGCGATAGCCTACCGATCGGCACTGTTCACGCGCTTCGCGTTTTACACGTTGTTCATCTATATATTCATGAGGCTGTGGGGAGCCATATACCGGGAGGGCGGGGTCGGCGGTTACAGTTACGTCCAGATAGTGTGGTATCTGATCATGACGGAGGGGATCGCGTTCGCGTGCGGCTCCGACGTGTTCGGCGCGATGAACGCCGACGTTAAGTCGGGCAGTATCGCGTACCAGTTGGGCCGTCCCACGCACTATGTGGTTATGCAACTGGCCTCCAGCCTCGGTCAGGTGATACTAAACACGATGCTGTTCGGCGCGCTAGCCGTAACGCTGGGGCTGATGTTTGTCGGGCCGCTGCCCGGGTTCGGGATCGGCGCGATACCCGCGCTGGCGCTGTCCATCGCGCTGTCGTTCATCCAGAATTATTTCACGCTGATGACGCTGGGGCTATCCTCGTTCGTAATCGAGGACAACACCGCGTTGTATCTGATATACCAGAAACTGAACTTCATGCTGGGGATGTTCCTGCCCGTGGAATTCCTGCCCGACGCGCTGCGCCGAGCCGCCCTGAACATGCCGTTCTCGTATGTGTACTGGGCTCCGGCGAAACTATTCGTAGGCTACACGCCCGAGTTGTTCCGGCAGTTGATACCGCGCCAGGCCGGATGGGCAGCGCTCGCCGGCGCGCTGGCGTTTACGGCATACGGCGCTGGCGCGCGCCGCATCCAGGCGAACGGAGGCTGAACGATGAACGCAATAGGCGCTGCGAGAAGTTTCAGGAAACACCTGCGGATATTCGGCTGTTACTACCGGCTCAATCTCGCGTCGGCGCTGGAGTACCGCGCCAGTTTCGCGATACAGGCGTTCGGCATGGCGTTGTCAAACAGCTCGTTTATATTCTTCTGGTGGATAGCGTTCCGGCAGGTCGGAGGCTCGATAGCGGGATACTCGTTCGAAGACGTGCTGTTCATATGGGCTGCATCCAGCGGCGGGTTCGGGCTCTCGACGATACTCTTCGCAAACGCGTCCAATCTGTCCAACCTGATCATCACGGGCGAGCTGGACGCGTTCCTGCTGCAGCCGTGCAGCGTGCTGATGAACCTCATCTGCGCGAAAACCTCGCTGTACGCGTATGGAGACGCGATGTACGGGATCATACTGATGGCGCTGTTCTATGCGGGCGACTCAGCCGCGTGGCTGTGGTTCGGTTATGGCGTACTGCTGTTCGCGGCGATATACGCGGCGATAACGCTGACCGCGCACACCTTGACGTTCTATATGGGCGACGCAGGCTCTATAGGCGCTCTCGCGAGCCAATTCTCGCTCAACTTTTCGATCTACCCCGAGAGTATATACGGGCCCGCCGTGCGCGCGCTGATGTACAGCCTGATCCCAGCCGCCATAGCGGTGCACGTCCCGCTGAAGCTGTTCCGCGAATTGCTACACCCTGCGGCGGCGCTGTCCGCGCTGGGCGGCGCGATAGCCTACTGCGCGGCTGCTTGCGCGTTCTTCTACAGAGGGTTGAGGCGGTACGAATCGGGGAACGTTATCGTTACAAAGATGTGAACGTTGTAATATCAGGCGGGATTTGGTATAATATAGGCGCGGCGGAGCGTGCGCCAACGCGCGCCGCCAGGGAGGCCGGACACAGATGATGCATCCCGAGGTCACGCTCCGCATCCGGGAACGATTCCCCGGCGCGGCGATCTTTGAGCGCGAACCGGCGTCGCGATGGACGACGTTCCGCATCGGCGGGCCGGCGGACGCGCTGTATATACCGCGCGATGAAAACGAGCTGGCATTCGCGCTGGACGCGGCGCGGTCGTCGCGCGTTCCGGTCACGATCATAGGCAACGGCTCCAATCTTCTCGTCCGCGACGGTGGTATACGCGGTCTAACCATCCGTGTAGCCGGACATCCCAGCCGCCATGACGGGCAAACGGCTCTGGCAGGCTTAACTATCGACGGCGGCAGGATCATAGCCGGAGCCGGAGCTTCCCTCAGCGCCGCGGCGCGTCTTGCCGCTGACGCGGGGCTTACCGGCATGGAACCCATCGGGGGCATACCCGGCACGGTGGGCGGCGCGGCCTTGATGAACGCGGGCGCTTACGGCGGCGAGATATCCCTCGTCGCGACGGCGGTTTACGCTCTGGCACGAGACGATACGCCGGGCGATCCGTCCGATCGACCGGAACCGATCGTGTTCAAGGGAAACGGTCTGGCGTTCCGGTACAGGGGCAGCGCTATGATGGACTGCGGCGCGGTGATAACGCGCGTCGAGTTCACATTAAAGCCGGACGATCCCGCGTTGATAGCGGAGCGCGCGGCGGATTATGCCAGACGGCGCAAATCCAAACAGCCGCTCTCAGAAGCCAGCGCGGGCAGTTTCTTCAAGCGTCCGCCGGGTCAATTCGCGGGCGCGCTGATAGAGTCCGCAGGGCTGAAAGGCTTCGCTGTCGGCGGCGCGATGGTCTCGCCGATGCACGCGGGATTCATTATAAATAAGGGCGGCGCGACGGCGCGCGACGTGCTCGCGCTCAAAGACGAGATAATCCGCCGCGTGTTCGACCATTCCGGAATAACGTTGGAGCCGGAGGTTCGCGTAATAGGCGACGATCCGTCATGAACGATAAGGTTAACGTAAACCCCGAGCCGCGCCCGAACAATTCATTCTCCGCGCGCGTCAAGGAGGAAGCGTCGTCCGCGCCGATAAAGTCGGTATGCTGCGCCACCGCCGAGATGAGCGCGCTCGCTTACGCAGCGGCGACGCTGGCCTACGACGAGGACAACGCGTTATCATTGCGCGTGGTAAGCCGCTCCGCCAGCGCGGTGCGCAGGGCTAAGGCGCTGGGACGCGCGCTGTTGGGACGCGAACCCGTTCCGGCCGGACAGGCCGGAGCGTCTGAAGCCGTCTGGGACGGAGACGACGCGCGCCGCATCCTGTCCGTCTGCGGGCTGCTGGGGGATCAAGGCTGGTTCGCGGTCAGCGACGTGGAGCGACCCACGGTCGGAGCGAAACCATGCTGCCGCGCGGCGTTCCTGCGCGGATCGTTCCTTGGCGGCGGATCGGCGGCTGATCCGGCGAAGGAGTATCATCTGGAGCTAGTCGCGTCGGACGAGAGGCTGGCGGGCATATGGGTCGAGCTGCTGGAAGGCCTGCGTCTAACGCCTAGGCTTGTCTCGCGAAAGAATCAGCGCGTGGTATATCTAAAGGAAGCGGAACAGATCGCGACGCTGCTGACCGTCATAGGCGCGCCGACCTCGCGCCTGGCTGTCGAGGACGCGCGGATATTCAAGGGCATGCGCAATCAGGTAAACCGCGCGACCAACTGCGACTCCGCGAATCTGGATAAGGCCGTGGACGCGTCGAGCCGCCACATTCGCGCGATTGAGATAGTGGCGAGCACGGCTGGACTGGGCGCGCTGCCCGACTCGCTGCGCGAGACAGCGCAGGCGCGGCTGAACCATCCGGAGCTGCCGCTGGCTGAATTGGGACGCACGCTGATTCCGGCGGTGGGCAAATCCGGCATGAACCATCGCCTACGCAAGATCGAGCGGCTGGCGGAATCTCTCGCCGCGAAAAAAATCGTTCATGATCCGGGTTCGCCGCGCATATGAATATATGTGGTTTACCGGGCAAACCGGAAGCCTCTTGTTTGAATGCCAATGAAAGGAGCCTTACCCCGTATGAAACGACGACAAATCGACTTGGGCGGTTTTGAAGGCCCCAACGCGCGCTCCGCCGCGCTGCTGGCTCAATTATCCAGCAAATTCTCCTCGCGCATACTGATCGAGCAGGGCAGCAAGGTCGTCAACGCGAAAAGCCTGATGGGCGTGCTGTCGCTAAGCAGCAAGAACGCAGAGACGCTCTACCTAGTGCTGGACGGCGAGGATGAGAACGAGGCCTGCGACGCGCTGGAAGCGTTGATCCGCGCGCGGTTCACGCCGCCTGCTGAACAGGCGTGCGTATGACGCGCTGCGGGTCTGTGGCCTAGCGGGTTTCGCTTAGTGTCGGTTGGATGTGATCTATGCCCCAGGCGATGCGGCGTCGTCCGAGGCGAGACGGGCGGCGGGTGGTGCGGCATGGGTTCGCGCGCGCGAGTGGCGAAGGCCATGCTCCATTACGGCGAGGAGCCTTGCCTATCTCGATCCGGCGGCAGCGGCGCGGTGTTCTTCTGCGGCTGCCCTTTGAGGTGTGTATATTGCCAGAACTATCCGATCAGTTGGGACAGGCCGAACCGTTACGGACGGTTATACGCGGTTGACGAATTGGCGGACGCGTTCCGCTCGCTGGAATCCTGCGGCGCGCGGAACATCAATCTTGTCGGCGCGGCTCCGTTCCTGCGTGTTGTAATCGACGCGCTGAGGCTTGCCGATCCGGGTATCCCCGTAGCGTACAACACCAGCGGTTACGAGACCCTCGAGACCATAGCCGCTCTCGAAGGCTTGATCGACATATACATTCCCGATTATAAATACTCCTCACCCGATACGGCGCGCCTGCTTTCCAGCGCGTCCGATTACCCAAAGACAGCCCGCGCCGCGATACTGGCGATGCGCGGTCAAACGGGCCCCGCAGTATATGATACCGATGGATTGATGCTGCGCGGCACCCTGGTTAGGCATCTGATACTGCCCGGGCATATACGCGAGTCGGTTCAATCGCTCAACTGGCTGGCGGAGAACCTGCCCCCCGGCACGCCCGTTTCGCTGATGGGACAATTCACTCCCTCTGCGCGCTCGTCCCAGTTCGGCATGGATAAACCGTTGAGCCGTAACGCGTATCGGTATGTGAAAGCGCATCGCGCGGCTATCGGCCTGACCGACGGTTATAATCAAAGCCCGGACGCGTCCGGCGAGTCGATGATACCCAAGTGGGATGAGGAATAATGAAGGATTACCGATCGACGGCGGAGCCAGCCCGGATTATCACAGCCCGCGCGAATAGGCTCATGCCCCGCGTTATCGACGAGATAGGCACGGCGCTTAACGGGAACGAGGACAGGCTGATACTGCTCGTGCCCGAGCAATATACCCTGCAGGCGGAATCCGAGATACTGCGCCGGTTGAACATCCCCGGCTTCTTCGCGCTGGACGTGCTCTCGCCATCGAGATTGACGGAGCGCGTGTTCGACCGCGCGGGCAGGCCGCGTCTGGCGCGCATCGGCGCTGAAGGCAAGGCGATGGCGGTGCGCGCGCTGATGGACGGTATCGCGCCGCGATTATCCTATTATAAACGCGCGGCCTTACGGCGCGGGTTCGCGCGCAGGATGGCAGAGCAGATAGGCGCGTTCAAGCGCGCGGGGCAGACCCCGGCTTCGGTGCTTCAACTCGCATCGCGATGCGAAGGAGCCGCGCGCGGCAAGCTAAGCGACATGGCAGAGATATTCAACGCTTACGAGCGGGAGACGCATGGCCAGTTCGCGGACGGCGAGGATGTGGAGCGCGAGATGCTCGAGCGTCTGCCGGAGTCCGGCGTGATGGACGGCGCGCGCGTGTGGGCGTATGGTTTCGATCTGATAGTGCCGTCGATGGTCGATCTGTTCTGCGGCGCGGCGAGGCTGGCGCGCGGGTTCACGCTGGCGCTGACTTGGGATCGCGAGGGCATGCCGGACGGCAGGTTGTTCGCTCCGGCGCGCGCGACGCTGGAGAGGCTGGAACGCGGGTTCAGCCGGGCGGGGATACCGTTCGTCCAGGAGCATATCGAGGACAGGCTGGACGCTGCCGGGCCGATACGGTATCTGGAGCGCGCGCTGTTCGCCGGGACGGTATCGGCGTATCCAACCGATTGGAGCATGGAGTCCGCGATCGAATACTCGCTCGGGCAGTCGCCCGACGACGAGGCCGAGCGTGCCGCCTCGCGCGTACTGCGGCTGATCGTATCCGGAATAAGTCCGGACGATATACGCGTACTGCACGCGAACCTTGACGAGAGGGGCGACGCGTTGGTTCGCGCGTTCGGGCGGATGGGGATCCCGGCGTATCTGGATCGCAAGCGTCCGGCTTGCGCGCACCCGCTGTTTGTTGGATTGATGGGCGCGATTGACTTCGCCGCGAGGGGCGGCGGGATATCCAGCGCCAGTTATTCGCCTTCCGCGGCTTTATCCGACTGGATACACAGCGGATTCAGCGAACTGAACGCTGACGAGGCCTCCGCGCTGGATGCTTACGCGCGTTCGCGCGCGCTGGACGGTCCGCGCTGGCTTAGGCCGATCAACGAGCCGCCGCCATTCGAGCTTACCCGAGAGGAAACGGATCTGCGCGAGGCGGTCGAGCCGCTGCGGCGTATGGCGGTCGAGCCGCTGACCGATCTTAGGCAATGGATGCGGCAGGCCGAGAGGACGGGCGGGTTCGCGCGCGCATTGTGGCGATTCACCGAGGAGGCCGGATTATATGATAAGCTGACCGGACTGCACGCGGAACTTACCGAACGCGGTATGGCGCTGGAAGCGTCGCACACCGCGCAGGTGTGGCAGTTGTGGCTGAATCTGCTGGATCAACTGGACGCGTTGCTGGCTGGCAAAAACATTTCATCAGCGCTTGCGGCGCGGATCATCCGCACCGGGATCGAGTCGCTCGACCTGGGCGCGCTGCCGCCCGAGCATGGACGCGTGATGATCGGTCAAGTGGGACGCGCTAAACCCGGACGCGCGCGCGCCGCGCTGATACTGGGTCTGACGGACGGAGCGCTGGCTGCCGGCGGCGAGGGTTTGTTAAGCGACGCGGAGTTGTTGGAAGCGGAGGCGATGCTGGGCGCGCCGCTGGGACTGGATACTCGCACGCTGATATCGCTGGCGAATCTGAATCTGCTGGAAGCGATGACCGCGCCCAGCGAGTTTCTGTATGTAAGCCGCTCGAGCGCGGGAGACGAGGGCGAGCGCGTCCAGCCTTCGATCGTTATGCGCCGGTTAGAGAAATTGTTCCCCGGCGCGCGCGCGCCGGACGCGGGACGTCCGTCCTGCCTGTATTCGCCCGTCGCCGCGCTGGACGCGATGGGCTTAAGACTGCGCGCGGAGTCGGACGGCGAAGCTATGTCCGGAGAATGGATTATGGCTTTGCGCGCGCTGGAGTCCGATCCCGTCTGGAGCGAAAGGCTTCGCGGCGTGCGATCCGCTCTCGCGCCTGAACAGCCCAGGCCGCCGCTGGATACCCGCCTGGCAAGCGAGTTATACGCGGGCGCGGCATACTCCGTCACGAGGCTGGAGCTGTTCGCGGCGTGTCCGTACAGCCATTTTGTAAGGTTTGGATTATCGCCGAAAACGGCTCCCGATCCGCGAATGGCGGCGAATCGCGCGGGTTCGTTCCTGCATCGCGCGATGGAGCGTCTGCTGCGCGAGTGCGCGGTCGAGCCATCGTTTCCGAACCTGAGCCGGGAACGCGTAGACGGCGTGATGGATCAGTGGCTGCAGCCGATGCTGGACGCTTTCGAGAACGGTTTGATCCGACGTAACGCGAGGATGGAGGCTGAAGGCGCGAGGATGGCCGCGTCCGCGAGGCGCGCGGGATGGACCGCTGTCCGGCATCTATCCGTCAGCGCGTTCAGGCCGGTGGCGTTCGAGTATACATTCGGGATGGGGCGGGACGGCGCGCTGGCTATCGCCCTGCCCGGCGGCGGAACCATCCAGTTGGAAGGCAAGATTGACCGCATAGACGAGTGGATCGACGGGAACGCGCGGTATCTTCGCGTGATCGATTACAAGTCCGGCGCGCGCGCGCGAAAGGCCAATCCGTTCGATCCGACCCGATTCTTCGAGGGGCTTGACCTGCAGCTGCCGCTTTATCTAGCCGCCGCGATACCGGAGCCGGGCGGAACCGCGCCGGCTGGCGCGTTCCTGTTTAAGATGGACGATCCGGTTCTGAAGCTGGAGCCGGACGATGAACCGTCGTCCGGCTTGATCGCGTGGCTGGATCAATTGGAATCCAAACGGTTCGGCAAACTGCTCCTTCGCGGCGTGATGCTGGACGACGAACGCGTAGCCAAAGCGATGGACAACGCCGATCCTCCGCTGAGCATACCCAAGACGCTCACGAAAGAGGGACGGCGCGCAAAGCATTCGGACATGGTCAGCGCGGAGGATTTGGACGGCATGATACGCTACGCAAAGAGCAAGGCGGCGGCGCTGGCGCGGCGGATCACAGGGGGGGAGTTGGCGTATGATCCGGTGCGGATCAACGAATGGAACTCGTGCCAGTGGTGCGAGTACGCCGCGGTATGTCAGCGCGACAAGAAAGCCGCCATACGGCGGCTTAAGGTGATCAATCGCGAGGAGATGCTGGCGAATGTCGCGAGGCTGGTTCATTCAACCTCAACGCCGTAGTCCAGTATTACGTTGCCGTGCTCGTCTGGCGTGGTGAAGCGCGGGCAGTTGTACAACTCGAATGCGCAGCCGTTGGGTTTGATCGCCATGCCGCGCTCGCGTATGGACGCGATGCTGCGCTCGTGCGCGTCCATGCCGTATAATTCCCCGGTTTCGTCCTTGCCGTACAGCCAGCACACGCCGTAATCCTTCGCGGGCAGGTCGATATAGCTATAGCCGTCGGGAGCGGCGGTTTCGGCTGGGAAGAACATGCCGATCCAGTATTCAAACGGGGCGGAGTCGATCATCAGTCCGATATACGCGTCGCCGGACTCCGGCAGGGCGTTCAGCTTTTCGAGAGGCTCGAACAAGCCCTTCTGGAACCACTCGCCCCAAAGACGTCCGAAAGAGCCGCTGGGTGTGCGATCCGGGTCGCCGTACTTCCTGCCAATGAACCTGCATGAGGGGTAGGATACGCGCTGGGTGTTGGTGATCTTCATGCGGGCAGCCTCCTTTATTTATGCGGGGGTGGGGAATGCGCACTCTGTCGCGGTTGGTATCCCTTCGGGGAACACCCACTCTGCCGCGTTTGGTATCCCTTCGGGGAACACCCACTCTGTCGCGGTTGGTATCCCTTCGGGGAATACCCACTCTGTCGCGGTTGGTATCTCACCGGGGAACGTGCCCTCTATCGCTATGGTCGCCTCCCTTGAGAACCCCCGTCCTCACATCCGTTCCGGCGCGTCAATGCCTAGCAGGTATAATCCTTTCCTTAGCACGTCCCGCACCGCCTCGGTTAATATAACCCCGGCGCGCTGGTTCTCCGCCTCACCGTCAAGGATACGATGCTCATAATAATAACGGTTATACGCCTGCGCGATCTGCGTTACATGGCGCGTCAGGATCGACGGCTCGTACCTATGCGCCGCGTCCGATACCGCCTCCGGATACCTCGACAATAAGAGCAATACGGCCTGCGCCTCGTCGTTGCCCAGCGATTCGGGCGACCATTCCCGCTCCTCAGACCAATCCAGTCCGGCGGCGGAAGCCTTGCTTAACACCGAACAGCACCTCGCGTGCGTATACTGCACGTAAGGTCCCGTCTCGCCGTCGAAGTTCAACGCCCGCGACCATCGGAAATCAACATCCTTTATCCTGCCCGAACCCAGCGCGGCGTACACTATCGCGCCTATCCCGACCGCGCGCGCCGTCGCGTCCTTATCGGGTAGGTTCGGGGACTTCTCGTCAATCAGCGCGCGCGCCTTCGTTATCGCAGCGTCGAGAACGTCGTCCAGATATACGATGCGCCCTTCGCGCGTGGACAGCGGCGCGCCCTCGTAACTGACCATGCCGTAAGATACATGCGCCAGATCCTTCGCCCACGGATAACCCATCAACTCCAGCACCCTGAATAATTGACGGAAATGCAGATCCTGGTGATACGCCACCACATATAAACATTTATCGAAATGATACGTCCGCGCGCGGTATATCGCGGCTGCGAGATCCCGCGTCGTGTACAGCGTCGCGCCGTCGCTCTTGAGTATCAGCGCCGGCGGAATCCCGTCCGCGCTCAAGTCCACGATCGACGCGCCCTCGGACAGCGTCAGCAATCCTTTTGCGCGCAGCTCGTCCACCACCGGCTCCATCTTGTCTATATAGAAACTCTCGCCCGTATACTCGTCGAACGTTACCCCTAGCAGGCGGTACGTGCGCTCAACATCGCGCAGCGTCAACTCCTTGAACCAGTTGAACAACTCCATCGCTTCCGAGTCGCCGCGCTCGATCTTGAGGAACCACTCGCGCCCCTCGTCCTCCAGCGCTGGGTTTAGCGCCGCTTCCTTATGGAAGCGCACGTACAGATCGACCAGCGCCGGCACTCCGCCGCGCTCCACGCCCTCGCGCGATCCCCAGCGTTTATACGCGCTGATCATCTTGCCGAACTGCGTGCCCCAGTCGCCCAGATGGTTGATCCCCACGACCTTGTATCCCAGATGCTCGAACAGACGCTTGAGCGAGTGGCCTATCATCGTCGTCCACAGGTGCCCGATGTGCATGCGTTTGGCTATGTTTATCGAACTGTAATCGATGACGATGGTCTTGCCCGCACCCTCGTCCGACGCTGCGAACGAATCGCCCGCCGAGCGTATCGCGTCCAGCGTGAGCGTAGTGAACGCGCCGCGCTTCAGCGCGAAGTTGAGGTATCCCCCGGCGACCGCGCAATCGGCTAAGTCCGGCGAGAGCCACGCGGCGGCTAACGCGGACGCTATCGACTGCGGAGACCTGCGCAGATCTTTGGCGAAACGGAAACACGGCAGCGCGTAGTCGCCCATCGCGGGATCGGGCGGCACCTCCAGCATCGCGCATAGATCGGGTACGCGGGGCGGTTCAGCGGCGAACGCGGACGTGTACGCGCCCGCGACGGCGGCGGCGAGTCTTGATTTCATTATGCGTGCTCCTTATAAGAGAATATCGACGCGCGGGAGGACTGCCTTATGACTGCCTTCAATCCATAATTCGCCGCCCGCTTGACAATTCCTGCGGCAATGGCAATAATGAATCAGCGTTGCGGCCTCGCGCCGCGTACCGAGAGGAGATATATATGTTCGACTGGGACGCTTACCACAAACGCGTAGACTGGTTCGTTAAGGCGCGGTTCGGGATGTTCATCCACTGGGGGCTGTACGCGATCCCCGCGCGCGGGGAATGGGTGCGCAGCGTGGAGCGCATTCCGCTTGAAGATTACGAAAAATACTTCAAGGAATTCAACCCGATCGACTACGATCCAAAGGCTTGGGCGAAACTGGCGAAGAAAGCCGGCATGAAATACGCCGTGCTAACCAGCAAGCATCACGACGGCTTCTGCCTGTTCGATTCCAAACTGACCGACTATAAAGCCACCAACACCCCCGCCGGGCGCGATTTGGTGCGCGAGTTCCTGGACGCGTTCCGCGCCGAGGGGATCAAGGTCGGGCTGTACTACTCGCTGATCGACTGGCGGCATCCGGATTACCCGCATTACGGCGACCGCATCCACCCGATGCGCGACAACGAGGCCTTTAAGGATCGCAAGCATAACTTCGACAACTATCTCGAGTATCTGCACGGACAGGTGCGCGAGCTGCTGACCGGATACGGAAAGCTGGATATCATGTGGTTCGATTTCTCGTATGGCGAGATGTCGGGCGAGAAATGGCGCGCCACCGAACTGACCAACATGATCCGCTCGCTGCAGCCTCATATACTGATCGATAACCGCATGGAGGTCAGCGGCGAGGGATTCGGTTCGCTGCTGTCCGGCGAGCCCAACGTTTATTCCGGAGACTTCGTAAGCCCGGAGCAGATCATCCCTCCGGAGGGCATATTCGACCATCAAGGCCGCCGCGCCGTTTGGGAAGCCTGCGCCACGCTCAACAACAACTGGGGCTACCACGCCAAAGACAACCACTGGAAACCCGCGCCGATGGTCGTGCGCAAACTGGCGGAATGCGTCAGCAAGGGCGGCAACTTCCTGCTCAACGTCGGACCAGACGCGAGAGGGAATATCCCGCCCGAGTCGGTAAAGATACTCTCCAAGGCGGGCGAGTGGCTCGCGCTCAACGGCGAGTCGATCTATGGCTGCGGCTATGCCGGGCTGCCCAAACCGGACTTCGGACGCTACACCCGCAAAGGCGATAAGATATACGCGCACGTGTACGACAACGCGCTGGGTCTGCTCCCGCTGCTGGGGCTTAGCAGGGGCGACGTGGTCAAGGCGCGGATGCTGGCGACGGGCGCGGAGTTGAATATCGCGGGCGACTGGACCAGCGGCAACTATAAGAACGCGTTCGTCGATATAGGCCCCAGCCCGGTTCTGCCCGACGAAACGGATACGGTGGTCGAGATTACCGTGAAAGACGGCGCGATTAAGAACGATTGACCGGGCGTATCCATACGGGAGTATAGACGCGGGCGGCCGTTCAACCACGGTCGCCCGCGATTATCTGGCAAGATGGGCAATCCGCGCGCGGTTAACGCGGCTATTGACACCCGGTGAAAAAGATGGTACAATATTTGTATAAGATGCCGGACGGTTGTGTTCCGGCGTCCGCGTTTTGTAACGTATGGTTATTCCGGCGCGTTATTCGAAAATGAAAGGTGATGGCTATGAAGAGGACACTCGCTCTGGCGCTCGCTCTGATGCTGGTACTGGGTTCGTCGGCGGCGCTCGCGGCGCCAAGCTCCCAGATCGTCGGCGAAGCCACGGTTCGCAAACAGGACTACGGCGCGAACCTTACCCAGCTTCCGCTTACGGAAGAACCGGTCACTATCGTGGTCTGGAAGGGCAGCCCGAACTCCGTCGTCATGGAATCGCACGACCAGTGCATCGCGTATGAGGAACTGGAAAAACGCACGGGCGTGCATATCGAGTGGGTAGTGCCGCCGCTCAACTCTGAGGCGGATAACTTCAACCTGCGCGTCGCCTCGCTCGACCTGCCGCATATGTTCGTCGAGGTATACGATAGGTACGCCGGCGGACTGGCTAAGGCCGTCGAGGACGAGATCTACCTGGCCTTGAATCCCTACTACGACGCGGGGCTTACCCCCAACTACCGCTACCTGCGCGAGACCTATCCGGATATTGCGCAGGATACGGTGCTGGACTCGGGCGAGCTGGCGGCGTTCTGGCAGTTTGACTATGTCGGATCGTCGCCGTGGTCGGGCTTCTGGGTAAGGCAGGACTGGCTGGACGAACAGAGCCTGCCCCTGCCCGTCACCGTGGACGACTGGACGAACACCCTGCGCGTGTTCAAGGATAAGTACGACGCGACGCTGGGCATCCAGATCGGCGATCTGGGCAAGGGCGGCGGAGACGCCGCGGATAACCACACGGTATTCTCCGCGTACGACGTGGCGTACCGCTGGTATCAAGTCGATGGTCAGATCAAGTTCGGCCCGGTCGAGCCGGGATTCAAACAGGCGGTCGAGCTGCTGCGCTCATGGTACGCCGAGGGCTTGATCGATCCCAACTACGGCACCTACGACTGGAACGCGTACACGGCAAAGACCTCCGACGCGGTCAGCTACGGCCTGTACGGCTCCAACTACGGCGAGATAGGCCAGATGAAACGCACGTCCACCGCGATCGACCCCGACTGGAAGATCGTGCCGATCAACGGCCCTATCTCCTACGAAGGCCAGCAGCTCAAACTGCGCCAGACCGACTTCATCACGCGCTCGCAGTACGACGCGATAACCACCCGCGCCAAGGACGAGGGTATTGACGAGCTGGTTATGCAATGGAAAGACTACTGGTACAGCCAGGACGGCGGCGACCTGTTCTCCTACGGGGTAGAGGGAGTCAGCTACGAGTGGGATGAGAACAACGAGATCGTATGGCTGTACGACCAAAACTTCGATACGCAGGACGGCGCGCTGGATTTCTGGACGCTGTACCCGCTGTTCAAGATCCACAACGGCGGTTATCTGCGCGACTCCGCCGCGTACATAATGGACGATCTGGTCTGGGATTGCATCAACGAGTGGGCAAAGATCCCGTCCGAGTGGTTCATGCCGATGGTGTCGCTAACCGCGCAGGAGTCCGCGGATTACGCCGCGCTCTATACGCCGATCAACAGCTACACCACCGAACAGATGGGTCTGTACATATCCGGACAGCAGTCGATGGATTCATGGGATTCGTATGTCGAGACGCTGTGGGATATGGGCGTTCAGGATATGATCG
The DNA here is from genome assembly GCA_031255415.1 of Oscillospiraceae bacterium. Lineage (GTDB taxonomy): Bacteria > Bacillota > Clostridia > Christensenellales > Aristaeellaceae > BNUH01. Next base: position 14,443 of record JAIRSO010000089.1, on the reverse strand, counting down.
ATATCCAGCAGGACGCTTTGGATCGTTACAACGCCAGGTAATATATCGACCGCGCGTTATGGCAGACGGGCGTTACCGTCTGCCTCGCGCGTATTTTTGCGCGTAATCATCTAGCGAGGAGGCGACAGCGATGACCCATGCCTCGCGCGCGCCCGGCGCAATCGGAGCGGGCGCGCCGACGGGACGCGCGCAGGTAGCCGCCAGAGCCGCCATGCTGGCGTTGTGCTTGATCACGGCGCTGAGCCTGTTCATGGTATACGTCAGCGCCGTCGAGTATAAGACCGACGCGCCGCTGTCGTATACCGGACTGGATATGATCGGCAGGGCGACGGGCGGCAAGTCCAACGGCGCGGTTCACCCAATGATAATCATGCTGATCGCCGCGTGCGCGGCGCTGGCGGCCTCCGTCGTCTATAATAAAGGCGCGTTCCTGCCCTGCCTCGCGTCCGGAACGGCCGTGGCCGCGCTGCTTCTCTTCCGGTTCGATATGTATTTCGCCGAACAGCGGGAGTTCAACTTCACCAGCGGCATGACAACCTTCGGCGCGGGGTGGTACGTCGCGGCGGCGTGCATGTCCGCGGCGCTGATAGCCGCAGTCGCGCACAGCGTCCATTCCAGCAAGCGCGCGTTCGCGTCCAGCCGATCCGGCGCGATCCCGTCCTCCGCCCTGCCGGAGGGTTACAAGCCGCCCAGCCTGGGCGCGATCATCGCGCGCGACTTCCGCAAGCATTGGCCCGTATACCTGATGATACTGCCGACGCTGGCGTTCTATATCGTGTGGTGCTACGGCCCGATACAGGGCATAGTCATCGCGTTTAACAACTTCACCCCCCGCAAAGGGTTCTGGGGCAGCGAGTGGGCGGGGCTTAAATGGTTCCGCGAGTTCTTCCGCAGTCCGTTCGCGTGGCGCACCGCGCGCAACACGCTGATGATAAACGTGCTGAACCTGCTGATCGGTTTCCCCGCGCCGATCATATTCGCGCTGATGCTCAACGAGATGCGCGGCGCGCTGTATAAACGCGTCGTGCAGACCGTCACGTATATACCGCACTTCATATCCCTGGTCGTGCTGTGCGGGCTGCTGATCGACTTCGTGGGCACGGAGGGCGTGGTCACGACCGTGATGGGCTGGTTCGGGTTCCCCAAGAATAACCTGCTCGCCAACGCGAGGTACTTCCGATCGGTATACCTGGCCTCCGACATATGGCAGCATCTGGGCTGGAACTCCATCATCTATCTATCCGCGCTGGCGGGGATATCGCCGGAGCTATACGAGGCCGCGATCATCGACGGCGCGGGCAAGACGCGCCAGATGTGGCACGTGACGCTGCCGGGCATCACGCCGACGATCACGATACTGCTGATCCTGCAGATCGGGCAGATGATGAGCGTGGGCTATGAGAAGATCATACTGCTGTATAACTCGCTGATATACGAGACCGCCGACGTTATATCGACATACGTGTATAGGATCGGGATCGAGAACGCCGACTTCAGCAGATCGACCGCCGTCAGCCTGTTCAACTCGCTGATCAATTTCTCATTGGTGGTCGTCGCCAACAGGGTGAGCGGCGCGGTCTCCGAGACGAGCCTGTGGTAAAGGGGTGAGCATGTGAGCGCTATACGCACCTCGGCGCCGGAACGCGCGTTCTCCGCGTTCAACTACGTCTTTATGACGGCGCTGTGCGTTATCTGCCTGTATCCGATCTGGCATGTATTGATGGCCTCCATGTCCGATCCGACGCTGATGTACGCGCATCAGGGGCTGCTGATCTGGCCGATATGGCCGCTTAACACGCTGGGATACAAGCTGGTGATGACCAACAGGCTGATCGGCTCCAGTTTCGTCAACACGCTGATATACCTTGGAGCCGGCACTACGCTTAACATGTTCGTCACGACCATGGGCGCGTATGGATTGAGCCGCAAGGGTTTGTTCTGGAACGGCGCGCTGATGAAGATCATCGTCTTTACGATGTATTTCCAGGGCGGGCTGATCCCGTTTTACCTGATGGTCAAGAACATGGGTCTGCTCAACACGCACGCCGGGATCATACTGCCCGTGCTGGTCAGCACCTGGAACCTGATAGTGATGCGCACCACGTTCGCCGGGGTCAGCGAGAGCCTGGAGGAGAGCGCGAGGCTGGACGGAGCCAGCGACTGGACCATTCTCTGGAAGATATTCTTTCCGCTAAGCCAGGCGACGGTGGCGGTCATCGCGCTGTACTACGCGGTGTACTGGTGGAACAACTGGTTCAACCCGTCGATATTCCTGCAGGACAGGGGAAAGTATCCGCTGCAACTGTTGCTGCGCGAGATACTCATCAAGAACGACACGCAGTCGATGACTCAATCCAGTATGGTCAGCCAGGAGCAGACGTCCCAGTATAGATTGCTGGTTAAGTACTGCGTCATCATAATCGCGACCGCGCCGATACTGGCGGTGTATCCATTCCTGCAGAAGTATTTTGTGAAAGGGGTAATGATCGGATCGGTCAAGGGATGATGATCCGGGATGGTTCTGCGGGCGCTGGTCGGAGATGGTCGGCGGCGATTGTTCCGCCGGTATTGACCATATTGGCATATTGACCATATTGACCATAATCGCCGGACGAACCAACCGCCTTCATCCACGCGCCTTATAGGTATACGCGGCGCACTCGAGCCGTCCGTTATACACGCGCGGCTTGCGGTTCGCTTTCGCTCCGAACACGCGCTCAAAACCCGGATGCGCGCTCAACACGGTCATTGACCATCCGGGATGCCTGTCCCGCAATCCGCGCAGTACGCGTATCGCGCGTTCGGCTTCCTTTATATCCCCAATGCGCACTCCATACGGCGGGTTGCACACAAACGCGCCGGATCGCTCGGGCGCGCTCAGCGCGTCCGCGTTTTGTATATGGAACGCGACGGACTCGGATACCCCCGCTTGCCTCGCGTGCCTTCGCGCCAGTTCCAGCGCGGCGGGATCAGCGTCTCCGCCGACGATCCATTGCGGCGAGTCCGTCCTCAAGCGATCGTTAGCCTCCTCCCTCGCGCGCGCGTAAGCATCCTCCCACCCAGGCCATGACTCCGATACGAACGACCGCGATAATCCCGGCGCGCGCCTGCGTCCGATCAGCGCGGCTTCTATCGCGATCGTGCCGGTACCGCACATCGGATCACGCAGGGGCAAGCCAGGCTCCCAGCCGGACAGGCGCACCAGCGCGGCGGCTAAGGTCTCGCGCAGAGGAGCCTCTCCATTCCAGGTGCGATAACCCCGCCGATGCAGAGCGTCGCCGGATGTATCCATCGTAATAGAGGCCTCGTCTCCGCGAACGGAGACCTCGACCGGGTACGCCGCCCCTGTCTCGGGCACGGTCGCGGCTCTTTGGCGCAACTTATCGACTATAGCTTTCTTCACAATTGATTGGCAGTCGGACACGCTCATCAGCCTCGCGCGAACGCACTTGCCCGATACGGGTATACGCGCGTCGCGGGGCAGCAGGTCGAGCCAAGGCAGCGCCTTCGTGCCCTCGAACAACTGGTCAAACGTGAGCGCGGCGAACCTCCCGATCACGATACGCACGCGATCCGCGCAGCGCAGATTAATGTTCGCGCGCGCCGCTTCAGCCATACCGCCGCTGAACGACGCGCCTCCGTTAACCGCTCCCGCTCCGCTCAATCCCAGCCCGCGCAGTTCCCGCGCGACGATCCCCTCCAACCCAAACGGCGCCGATGCGACAAACTCCGTCATAGCTCCCCCTATTTCAATGAATTCTTTAATTATAATGTATCCTTTGAGTTGACACGATCCGCCCGTTATGCTATTTTTATATGCAGTATACGCATAAACGGGGTGAACAGACATGCCAACGCGCGCTGCGGCAGCCAGCCGCCAAACGGAACCGCAGACATACAGAGCCTCCGGAGGCCGCGCGCGCCAGCACGCGTCCGCGCACCCGCCGCGCGCGCAGCAGACAGGCAAGCCCCGCCAGGATCATCCGCGCGCGCCAGCCCGAACGCGATCCCAACCCCCGCGCAAGCGGCACGCTCCGACGCGAACCGTCCCCGCCAGCCGCGCTAAACCACATCGTCGTCCGCCAGCCGCGCGAGCCTCCGCCCCAAACGGCGCGGCGTTGGTATTCTGCGCGTGCGTCGGGCTGTTGGTGATCATGTTCGCCATATCCAACTCGATCGGCAAGAACGCCGCCAACCGCGCAGCCATCAGCCCGACAACCGCGCCGGTTGCCGCGATCGAGCCTACAGCCGCTCCCGATCCGACGGCTGAACCCGCGCCGCCCTTGCTGGTGTACCGGAACCAGCCCGAATCAACGCCATACGTATCGGAAACGTTGATCCAGACGATCCAGGAGATACAGTCCGCACAGCGATCGGATCAAGACGACGATATCCCCGCCGAAGGCCGCCAAGAGACGATAGCGTCCGCGCCGCCCGAGTCATACGTCACGATCACCGACGAGCCGCTGATCGACGAGACGGGCAGAGCGGGTCAGCCCGGCGATCCCGTAGGGATACCCCTGCTCGTGAACGCCGCGAACCGTCTGCCCCCGGAGTGGTATCCGGACGATATGGTATACCTAAGCGAATACTGCCCGGAGGATATAGTCCGTATTAAGGCGCTGGAGATACAGGGCGCGACGGTGGCGGTGGACGCTCTGCTGGAGATGCTCTCCGACGCGGTGGATCAGGGGCAGGCTAACTGGCAGATCAGCGCGGGATATCGATCGTATAATTACCAGCAGAGCCTTGTAGACGAGCGCGTCCGATCGTACATGAGGGATAACGGCATGTCGCGAACCGAGGCGGCAAACGCCGCCGCGAGGTATGTCGCCGCGCCTGGAGCGAGCGAGCATCACACCGGACTGGCGTTTGATATCACGATCCCCGGCTGGACATTCGAGGCGACGGAGCAATGCGCGTGGCTGGCGAAACACTGCGCGGAGTATGGTTTCATCGTGCGATACACGAAGGATAAGGTGAAGATCACCGGGATAGAGGCGGAGCCGTGGCACATCCGTTACGTCGGCAAGGAACACGCGATGGCGATGACGGAGGCGGGGCTTTGCCTGGAGGAGTATGTCGAGCTGCTGCTATCCCAGCGTTCGGTGCGATGACGGCGGCATCATCGGCGACTGCGGCATACTCGTTGACTGCGGCATACTCCTTGACCGCGGCATACTCGTTGACTGCGGCGTACTCGTTGACCGCGATACCCCCAACAGCCTTCGCCGATCACTTGCCCAGCACAATCGCGATCAATCCCTCCAGTTCCAGCCGCCTGATAGCCTCCGTGCCCAGATCCTCATACGCCACTATCTCGCATCGCTTCACGCACCGCGCGATAAGCGCCGCAGCGCCTCCGACCACGCCGAAATATACCGCTCCATACTCGCGCATCGCCTCGCGCACCGCGTCCGAGCGTTCGCCCTTGCCGATCATACCGCGCAGTCCGGCTTTAATCAACTGCGGCGTATACGCGTCCATGCGCGCGCTGGTCGTCGGCCCGCACGGGCCAATGATCTGCCCAGGCCGGGCGGGAGCCGGACCCGCGTAGTAGATCGTCTGCCCCGCTATCGCGAACGGCAGCGGTTCGCCCCGGACGAGCGATTCAGCCATGCGCCTGTGCGCCGCGTCCCGCGCCGTGTATACCGGTCCGCCGATCCGCACGATATCGCCGGGATTGAGCGCCGCGACGGTCTGCGCACAGAGAGGCAGAGCGATATCGATAGCGTTCATATGTATCCCTCCGCGTGCCGCGAGGCGTGGCAGACGATGTTCACCGCGACGGGCATGCCCGCGATGTGCGTAGGCGCGTGATCGATATGCACCGCCAGCGACGTAGTAAAACCGCCGTATCCAGCGGGGCCTATGCCCAGCGCGTTGACGCGCGCGAGGCACTCGTCTTCCAGCGCGGCGTATCTCGGATCGGGATGGACGGAACCCACCCTGCGCGCGGTCGCTTTCTTCGCGATGAGCGCGCACTGCTCGAACGTGCCGCCTATCCCCACCCCAACGATAGTCGGCGGACACGGCTTCGATCCCGCGCGCCGCACCGTATCGACGATAAAGTCCGCCGCGCCTTCCCTGCCCGCAGACGGCGGGAGCATGCGTATCGCGCTCATGTTCTCGCTGCCGAAGCCTTTGGGCATAACCAGCATGCGCAGCCGATCCCCGCCGACGATGCGCGCGTGTATGACCGCCGGACTGTTGTCACGCGTGTTGGCGCGTTCAAACAGCGGATCGTCAACGACCGACGCGCGCAGGTATCCGCCGTAGAACGCCGCGCGCGCGCCCGCCTGTATCGCTTCCTCGAATCCGCCCTCAGCGTCGGACTCAACGCGCGCGTCCTGCCCCAGCTCGACAAACGCCACAATCATCCCCGTGTCCTGACACAGCGGCGTGCGCTCCTCCGACGCAATGCGCTGGTTCTCGAGTATCTGCTCCAGCGCCAGCCTCGCGGGCTGGGCGGTCTCGCGCTTGAGCGCGGCCTCCAGAGCCGCGCGCACGTCCACTCCGATGTTGAACTCCGCGTCCAGGATCAAGCGCCGCGTCAGCTCCAGTATCTCGTTCGCGCGGATAATCCGCATGCGATCACCCGTTTCATAATACTGCTGGGCGATAGAATACCACATTATTTGTCATTTATCAACAGGAGGAGTATGTATAATGGATAACAAACCCGCGTCGATTGCCGAACTCGCGCTCAAGGCCCACGCCGACTGGCGCGGCAAACTGGAGATAGCGCCTCGCGCGCGCGCCGATTCAGCCGAGTCGCTCGCGCTGGCGTATACGCCCGGGGTCGCGGCCGCCTGTCTGGCGATCAAGGACGATCCATCGAAGGCGTACGAACTAACCAGAAGGTGGAACACCGTCGCCGTTGTGACCGACGGCTCCGCCGTGCTGGGACTGGGCGATATCGGGCCGCAGGCCGGCATGCCCGTCATGGAGGGCAAATGCGTACTGTTCAAGGCGTTTGCCGATGTGGACGCGTTTCCGATACTGATCGGCACGAAAGACGCGGACGCGATCGTGGAGACCGTCGTCAATATCGCGGGCACGTTCGGCGGGATCAATCTGGAAGATATATCCTCGCCGCGATGCTTCGATATCGAGCGGAGACTGCAGGCCGCGCTCGATATCCCCGTGTTCCACGACGATCAGCACGGCACCGCCATCGTAGTCGGCGCGGCGATGATCAACGCGCTGCGCGTCGCGGGTAAATCGATGGACTCCGCGCGGATCGTGATAAACGGCATGGGCGCAGCCGGCTGCGCGATAGCCCGCCGATTGTTAAGCCTTGGCGCGCAAGATCTACTGTTGGTCGATCGGTACGGCATACTCGCGCGCGGCGCGGAAAGCGAACTCCATATGCACGGCGAGCAGGCCGCGCTGGCCTTAACGACCAACCCCGGACTCCAGCGCGGCTCCCTGTCGGACGCGATGCGCGGCGCGGACGCGTTCATCGGCGTATCGGCGGGGAACATCGTATCTAAAGGGATGGTCGCGTCGATGAACCCTGGCGCGGTCGTGTTCGCTATGGCTAACCCCACCCCCGAGATCATGCCGGACGACGCGAAGGCGGCGGGCGCGCTGGTCGTGGGCACGGGCAGAAGCGATTATCCCAACCAGGTCAACAATGTGCTGTGCTTCCCCGGCATGTTCAGGGGCGCACTGGACTGCCGCGCGCGAGAGATCAACGAGCCTATGAAACGCGCAGCCTCGATCGCGCTGGCGGAGCTGGCCTGCCAATCCTCGCCCGGCTCGCCGGATAAACTTGGCCCCGAAAACATACTGCCACGCCCGTTCGATCCCAGGGTGGGCAAGGCCGTCGCCGAAGCGGTATGCCGCGCCGCTAGGGAATCCGGCGCGGCGCGGATTTGACAAATTAAGCGTTACTTGGTATGATGGCCTGAACGCGCGCGGGAGGGATGCTGTGAACACGCTTATCATCCAAATCATCAACGGCCTGCACGTGGGCAGCGTTTACGCGCTTATCGCTCTGGGCTACACGATGGTATACGGCATAGTAAAGCTGATCAATTTCGCGCATGGCGACGTTATCATGGTGGGCGCGTATATAACGCTGTCGCTGCTCTCGTCGGCGGCTCTGCCCTTTGGGATAGCGGCGGGGCTTGGCATACTGTTTTGCGCGGCGCTGGGCGTAGCCGTCGAGCGCATAGCGTACAAGCCCCTGCGTAACGCGCCGCGCATATCCTCCCTGATTACGACCATCGGCGTTAGCTACTTCCTGCAGAACGCCGTCCAGATGATCTATTCGCCGACCCCTAGGCCGTTTCCCATCCGTATTAACATCCCGGCTGTCGCGATAGGGAGTCTTAGGATCAGCGGGCTGACGTTCGTCACTATACTGGTTGCGGTGCTGCTGATGATCGCGCTCGAGGCGTTCGTGCGCCGCACCCGCACGGGCAAGGCTATGCGCGCCGTGTCGGAGGATCTTCAGGCCGCGCAGCTCATGGGCGTTAACATCAACACGACGATCTCCGTTACATTCGCGATCGGCGCGGCGCTGGCTGCCGTCGGCGCGATACTGTACAGTACCGCTTACCCGTCCATATCGCCCACTATGGGCGCTATGCCAGGACTGAAGGCGTTCATCGCCGCGGTGCTGGGCGGGATCGGCATAATGCCCGGCGCTATGCTGGGCGGGTTCCTGATGGGCGTAGCCGAGAGCCTTACCAAAGGGTATATCTCCACGCAGTTATCCGACGCGGTGGTGTTCGGCATACTGATTGTCGTACTGCTCGTCAAGCCCAGCGGCATACTGGGCCGGCATGCCAGCGAGAAGGTGTGATGATATGAACGCGGCGAACCGCAAATCCTGGATCATTAACCTCGCCGCGCTTGCCGCGCTGACGGCGGCGCTGTTGATCCCCGCGCGCCTTAACATGTTCAACGATTATATAAAGGGCGTTATTACATGGACGCTCGTCAACGTCATCATGGCGGTGAGCTTGAACCTGGTGTGCGGACTGCTGGGTTATCTCGCGCTGGGTCACGCCGGGTTCATGGCGGTGGGCGCTTACGCGTCCGCGATGGTCTCGCTTAACTGGAAGGTTCCGCTTTCGTTCCCGCTGGCTCTGCTAGCCGGCGGACTCGCGGCGGCAGCCGCGGGCATGGTCATCGGCATACCCGTGCTCCGGCTCAAGGGCGACTATCTGGCTATAATCACGCTGGGATTCGGCGAGATAGTGCGGATCATACTCAACAACATACCGGCGCTGGGCGGCGCGCGCTCCCTGCGCGGCATACCCAGAATCACCACCATTCCGGCGGCGTATCTAGCCGTTGTAATATGCGTCGCGCTGATGTTCACGCTGGGGCGATCCAGGCACGGGCGCGCTATACTCTCCATACGCGAGGACGAGGTAGCCGCTACATCTTCCGGCATACCCGTTATGTATTATAAGATGCTCGCGTTCACGATCGCGGCTTTCTTCGCCGGGATCGCGGGCGGACTGTACGCGCATAACGCGGGCACGCTCAACCCTAACCGTTTCAACTTCGACCGCTCCATCGAGTACCTGGTGATGGTCGTGCTGGGCGGGATGGGTTCCATTACGGGCGCGGTGATCGCGGCCGCCGTGCTGACGGCTCTGCCCGAGATGCTGCGCTGGCTGTCCGACTACCGTATGCTGATATACTCCCTCGCGTTGATATTGATGATGCTGTTCAGGCCGGACGGGCTGCTGGGCACGGCGGAGTTTTCTATCGCGCGGATGCTGGAGAGGGTTCGCCGCGCGCGAACCGGCGCGCGGTCAAGCCGCGCCGATCGGGGGAACGATGGCTGATACTCTGCTTGAGATAAAGGATCTATGCGTTCAGTTCGGCGGGCTGTCCGCGCTGGAACGCGTCTCTTTCGCTGTATCGCCCGGCGAGATAGTCGGGCTGATAGGTCCCAACGGCGCGGGCAAGACTACCGTATTCAACCTGATCACCGGGATATATCCGCCCACGTCCGGCTCCGTCACCCTCAACGGCAGGACTATCAGCGGGAAAAAGACGCACCTGATATTCCAATCGGGCGTGGCGCGCACGTTCCAGAATATCCGGCTGTTCAAGAAACTCAGCGTGCTGGACAACGTCCGGATCGCCGCGCACAGCCAGATGCGCTACGGTCCGCTTACAGGCGCGCTGCGCTTGCCCGGATACTGGCGCGACGAGTCGGAGACGACTGCCCGCGCGATGGATATGCTGGGCATATTCGACCTGGCGGGGTATGCCGAGGCGACGGCTTCCAGTCTGCCTTACGGCGCGCAGCGGAGGCTGGAGATAGCCCGCGCGTTGATATCCCGCCCCCGTCTGCTCCTGTTGGACGAACCCGCCGCCGGCATGAACCCGACCGAGACTCGCGCGCTGATGTCCACGATCCGCGAGGTTAGGGATCGGTTCGGCGTGGCGATACTCTTGATCGAGCACGACATGCGGCTGGTCATGGGCATATGCGAGAGGCTGGTCGTGCTGGATTACGGGCAGGTCATAGCGGCGGGCGCTCCCGACGAGATCAGGCGCGACGAGCGCGTCGTCAAGGCGTATCTGGGAGGGTCGGCTGTATGATGCTTTCGGTTAACGATCTGCGCGTGTCTTACGGCGCGATACAGGCTATACACGGCGTGTCGTTCAGCGTCGATAAAGGCGAGATCGTCACGCTGATAGGCGCTAACGGCGCGGGCAAGTCTACCATATTAAAAACGATCAGCGGACTGCTTCGGCCTAAGGCCGGGGTTATTATGTTCGAGGACGCGCCGATACACAGCCTTGAGCCGCACAGGATCGTTAAGCTGGGACTGGCGCAGTCGCCGGAGGGGCGCAGGATATTCCAACAGATGACGGTTATGGAAAACCTTGAGATGGGCGCGTTTATTCGCGGGAACAGGGCGAACCTGTCGAGCGTCTATGATTCAGTGTTCCGCAGTTTCCCCAGGCTGAAGGAGCGGCGCAGACAGTTGGCGGGCACGTTGTCGGGCGGCGAACAGCAGATGCTGGCGATAGGCCGCGCGCTGATGGGCAATCCGCGCCTGCTGATGCTTGACGAACCGTCGATGGGATTATCGCCCATATTGGTTGAAGAGATATTCCGCATAATCCGCCAGATGAGCGCGGACGGGATCACGATACTGCTGGTCGAACAGAACGCGCAGATGGCGCTGTCTGTCGCGAACCGCGCGTATGTGCTGGAGACCGGGCGCGTGGTCAAGGAAGGCGAGGCCTCGTCGTTCATGGGCGACGAGGCGGTGCGCAGGGCTTATCTGGGATTGTGACGCTGTTATAATGAAAAAGGAGGCGGGCATGGCAGCCGCGCACAGAGGGTATCCGGGATCGTATACGCAGACGTACCCGACCGCTATCAGGCCTAGGCGCAAGGTTAAGCGCGGGCGGAAGCGTTTCGGGCGGTTTGTAATGATGCTGCTAGCCGCGCTGATTGTGGCGGGCGGGATTGCCGCGTTCGCGACTAATCAGTGGCTGCAGCCGTTCAGCGATCGGTTTTACGAGGGTGTGTATGTGGACGGTCTGCCACTGGCGGGACTGACTCCGGGGGACGCGTATACGCTGATAGCCGCGCAAGCGTCCGAGCGGCTGAATCTCTGGTCGTTAACGCTGACGTACCACGGCGGCGGGAACGGGGGCGAGTCGTGGACGCTGAATCCGCAGACGCTGGAGATGCAGGTGGATACGGCGGATCAAGTCAATCTAGCGTACATGCGAGGCCGCGAGGGCGGTTTGTTTAGCAGGATGCTGGATATCAGGGATCTGCGTTCAGAGCCGTACAAGGGGTACACGTCGTTCTACTATAACGAGTTCAGTCTGGACGCGTTACTGGCGCGGATCAAGGCGGAGATAGATATCGATCCGGTGGACGCGACGAGGGAATCCGATCCCAACCGCACGCCGCCTTACCGTTACACCGACGAGGCGAGCGGGTTGAGGCTGGATACGGACGCGATAAGGGGCGAGCTGCTGGAGCGGATAAGCGGTTTGGATTCGACGCCGTTCGCGCTGTCGCCGGACGTCGTTCAGCCAGCGGTCACGAAGGCTGATCTGGTTAACGATAACGCGAGGTTGTCAAGGGCGGCGACAAGGATCGCCACGACCAGCACGGCGGAGCGTACCGCGAATGTAGCGCTGGGGTGCGAGAGGTTCAACGGGTTGGTAGTACAGCCGGGGGAGACGGTATCGTTCAACGATATAACGGGAAAGCGCACGCCGGAGAACGGGTTTCAGGAAGCGTTAGAGATAGTGTACGGGGAGTATGTGATGGGTGTGGGCGGCGGGATATGCCAGGTGTCATCGACGCTGTATAACGCCGTGGTAGAGGCGGGGTTGGAAGTGGTGGATAGAACCGCGCACGCGCTGCCCGTGAGTTATTTGGATCCGGGGAAGGATGCGACGGTAGCGGACAGGGGTACGGATTTCGTGTTTAGGAATAATTTGGATTATCCTATAACGATATCGGCGCACGTAGAGAAGATTAAGAATGTAAATAACTGTGTGTTTGAGATATTCGGCAAGCCGCATCAGAGTGGGTATACGTATGCGTTAGCGTCAGAGATAGTGCAGACGCTACCAGTACCGGAGCCAAAGATGCTGCCAGACCGGAAAGGCGAGTATGTCACCTATACAAACCAGACCAAGCAGACCAGTAAAGGCGCGGTAGGGTATGTGGTGAACACGTTCAGGATTACCCAGCACAACGGGCAGGAGATTGCCCGCGACTTCATCATACAAGATACGTATAAGCCGCAAGCGCCGACGATATACGTAGGGGTAAGGGAACGGGAGTAGAGGGGTTGGGTAATGGAATGGGTTGATATGGGAAAGGTTAATAACGAGGAGGGAAACAGATGCCGCTGAAACGATTCTTTACCAAGATGGGGCCAAAGGCAGTAGGCCCGTATTGCACCGCAGTGAGTGCGGGCGGGACGGTGTATTGTTCAGGGATGCTAGGGTTGGATCCAGGGACGGGGAAGTTAGCGGGGGATAGTATAGAAAGCCAGGCAAAGCAAGCGTTAGATAATCTGCAAGTGGTATCGGCAGAGTTAGGGTTAACCATGGCGGAAGCCGCGAAAGTGGTTGTGTATTTGACAGACATGGGGGATTTCGCAACAGTAAACGGGTTGTATAAGCAAGCGTTCGGGCCGGATTATCCAGCCAGGACATGCGTAGAAGTAAAGGGGTTGCCGTTGGGTGCGAAAGTAGAGATTGATGTGACGTTCGCCAGGACGGAGCGGGATACCGCGTTCGATCTGTGATGGGGAGGAGGGTGTTTAGGTTATGGGTATGGATATGGGTATAGGGAAGAGTAAGCGGAAGATTGGGATTATGGCTAATTGCTTTAGGGTGGATGTAACAGAGGGGATCAAAAAGGCCGCAAGGTTGGGTGCGGACGCTGTACAGCTGAACGTAGGGGCAAGAGGCGCGGTAAGTAAGGTATGGACAAAAGGGTATAGAAGCGAGATAAGGAAGGCGTTAGAGGATAACGGGTTGGCATTGTCCGCAATGTGCGGGGATCTGGGCGGGCATGGTTTCCAAAAAGAAGAGGATAACCAATGGAAGATTGAGGAAACCGCAAGGATGCTAGAGTTGACAAGGGAAATGGGTAGCAAGGTATTGACGTCGCATATAGGGGTGGTACCGCAAGACGAAGGGAATCCAAGGTTCAAAGTGATGCAAGACGCGATGTCAAGGTTAGGTGAGTACGCAAAGCAAGAAGGTGTAAGAGTAGCCATAGAGACAGGGCCGGAGCCAACAGAGACGCTAGCAAAGTTTTTGGAAGGGTTGCCAGAAGGGTGGGTAGGAGTTAACTACGATCCCGCGAACCTAAGGATGGTGTGCGGGGTGGATCCAGTGAAAGGTGTGGCCGCGCTGAAGGGGAAGATATACCACACGCATGTGAAAGATGGGAAGATGCTAAGGTATGTAGGCCCAGAGAAAGTATATGGGTATTTCGCGGACGGTGGGATAGAAGATATACGCATGGAAGAATGCTTCGTGGAGACGCCGTTAGGCGAGGGCGAGGTAGATCTGCCGGCATGGTTTAAGGCGTTGGATGAGATCGGCTACGACGGGTACTACACAATCGAGCGCGAAGTAGGCCAGAACCCAGAAGCGGATATAGCCATGGCAGTAGAGTTTATAAAAACACACGGCTGATCCCACCGGATACAAAAGAGCGCGAAGCGGGGCGACCTTGCTTTAAGCAGCACATCACGACGCAGACAAAACATCAGAGCGGCACATGGGTCCAGCGGCACGCTGGTCAGGGGGTCAAGGGGGGCTGAAGCCCCCCTGCGGGGTCTGGGGCAGCGCCCCAGCGTTACCCAACCCTCGTCAACCCCGCGTAAGCCGCGCATGCGGCATAAGGGCTTCTTTGCCCCTTCGGGGCTAGGGTTTAACGTTGGAACGGTGTGGGTGCGGGGTGACG
>JAIRSO010000014.1 GCA_031255415.1 Oscillospiraceae bacterium | reverse complement strand
TGTTTGTAACACCGTCGAGCCATACCGGCATAGTATAATAATAAAACGGAAAGCCGGTGACGTATGACCAATTATTTGGACAGGGGCAGCTGGTTCATGCTGCCGTCGGGCGGCGAGCCTCTTTGCGCGGATGTATTCCTGCTGCTGCCGACCTGTTGTTTTACCAGCGAGGCCGCTTGCACCGCCGATTCGGCGGATATGCGCGAAGAGGCGGAGTTATTGCGTCCGGTGTTCAGCGCGGCGTTTGGCATGGCTAGGGTGTTCGCGCCTTTCTATCCGCAGGTGAGCATAGACGGGTTCGCGGAGGCCGCGCCGCGCAGCCTGGATCAAATGTACGCTATCATCGACGCTTACCCGCTTGAGTCCGCAGCGCGCGCGTTCGATACCTATTTGAGGTATTGGAATCAAGGCAGGCCGCTCATACTGGCTGGGCACTCGCAGGGCAGTTTCACACTGCGCGAACTGATGGCGCGCGTTTTGCCGTCGTGCCCGTCGCTCGTGGAGCGGATCATCGCGGTATACGCCGTAGGGATGCCGATGCGCCAGGACGACTTAGACTTGATCGGACTGCCGTTCGCTCAAGGCCGATGCGACACGGGCGTGGTCATATCGTACAACGTGATATCGCCGCAAGTCCCGATAGACGAGAATCCGTTCACGCAGCCCGGCGCGCTGGCGATCAACCCGCTGAACTGGAAGCGCGACGAAACGTATGCCAGCGCCCAGGAGAACGCGTTCAGCATATTGGTTGACGACGGTCCGCGGCTAGAGCCTCGTTTCGCGGACGCGCGGATCGATATCGAGCGGCGCAGCGTGGTGACCAACGCGCCGATCAAGTCCAGTCCGCCGTGGCCCGACGGGGTGCTGCACCGTTACGATTATATGTTGTACGCTGGGGATATCCGAAGGAATGTAGTGGACAGAACGAACGCGTATCTCGCGAATAGGTGCAACCGCGCGTCCTCTTTGTAAATATAAAGCCGGACGTCATCGCAGGCCAAGCCCGGCGATCCCGCTCAGCATATCGCGCAGCGCGTTATCCCAGTCCGAATCGATGGATTCAGTTTCAGGCGAGACGCACTCGAAACACTCTCGAGCCTCGAGTCCCTCCGGGCAGCCGTAGGTTTCGCCATTCAATCCGTTCGGGCGGTTTTCGTCGTCGGCTGGTTCCGCATCGCGGCACTCTCCGGACGATCCGCACAGCCGCACCCGCGAAGCCGCGCGATTGTTTTCCAGTATAATCGAATCGCGATTCGTCGGAGCCGATCCCAATACGCGGCGCGCTCCAACGGAAGCGCGGACAAACGCGCCGTCAACCGTACTGCCCTGGATTACAACCGAACCCTCCGCGCCGCCGACTATCCCGCCTGCGCAGCCGCTCTCCGCCGCGACCTTCACGCAAGCCTTATTATTCGACAAAACCACTCCGCCGTCCGCGCGTCCGCACACTCCGCCCGCGTGCGTCGTCCTCGACGAGACCGCCGCGAGATTCACGCACGATTCAATCCTAACCCCATTGCCGAGCGCGGCTCCGATTATCCCGCCAGCGTCCGCGACCGACTCAACGTCTCCTTGATTGCGGCAGTCCATTATAATAATGGAACCTGCCGCGTCTCCATTGTCCCGCGTAACAGCCTGACCGATAATCCCGCCGCAACGCGAGCCTTGCGTTGATACCGCGCCTTCGTTAACGCACCCCTGGCACAAGCCTTGCTCAAGCAGCGATCCGGCAACGCCGCCAGCTTCGCCCGAAAGCGCGCGCACATTATTAGCGTTCCTGCACTCGATAAACTGGCAGCGCGCGGCTGATCCAGCCAGCCCGCCCGTTCCGGCGCGTCCGGCGACCGATGCGTTCTGCTGGCATCGTTCGACCTTGCAGTCCGTCATAGTCCCGGTCAGCGCGCCCGCCGCTCCCGATCCGCTTATCGAGCCGTATAACGAGACGTCCTGCAACGCGGATCGCGTCGCGGTTCGCGCCAATCCGCCCGTAGCGTCCTCATTGTCGGCGATATCCAAATCAAGCGTCAACTCAAACACAGTGGCGTCGCTCAGCGACTCGAACAGCGGCGCGCGAAGAGGTCCGACTCGATGCCCGTCGCCGTCCAGGATAATATTATCGCCCCGGCTGATAGGCGACCACGACGAGCCGATCGTGATATCGCACGCAAGCTGATAATCGCCGGTATGAGAGAGGTTATTTCCTATGGCCCTCAGTTCAGTCTCTGAATGAATGCGGATTGGCGGCATGTAACAACCTCCCCATACCGGCGATACGGCGGAGCCTGGAATCGACCAGGCAAACTCAATCTCAAGATATGCGCCTCAACACCCGCGTGCTATAGCGGATAAACCTGAAATATTAACAGGCGATGGACGGTACCATACGCCCGGCACAACAAAAAAAAACGGACGGCGTGAGCCGTCCGTCCCCTCTATACCCCTATGTTACGCCGCGCTACCCTTGCAGCGCCGACTCGATCGCGCCGCATCTTTCCGTCAGCGCGCTGGTAAACTCGTTGATCTGATTGCGTCGCGCGGTCATGGTTTGAGCGCTGTATGCTTGGATGGTTTGGCACATCGCTTCGCACGCGGCGCGCAGACTATCCAGTCTCGTCCGCGTCTCGTTCAGTTCGCTTTGGATGATATCCTGCCTGGCCTGCATTCGCTCGACCATCAGCGCCTGTTCCGGATCGGCGGCGCGCGACAGCAGCGCGTTCAGCCCGGACAGCAATTGCTGCAGCGCGGGATCCCCGCTCTCGCGGATGCGGGATTCGGTCTGCGCCATCGAGACGCGCGCGCCCCTGCCCATGAACGGATCGCGGCAGCGCACCCCTTCATCCTCCAGTTCCTGCATGACCTCGCGCACCAGTTCGGGCCTCGACTTGATGAGCGAGCGGTATTTGTTTTGATAGCGGAGCATGCGCGTCTTATCGCCTTGGGCGAGGTTCGCCACGCACGCGCGCACCGACGATCCGGACGCGCACCCGCGCAGTATCTCCTTTAACATCGCGCGGATCTCCTGCTGATCGAACGCCTTGAACGGGGTCGCTCGCGGCCTGCCGGCAAAATCCACGTTCTTAAGCTGCGCGTAGTAATAATTCCGTATGCTGTTCGGCTTGCGCCCCAACAAGCGGCTCACGTCGTCGAACACCCCGCGCAGCGGCTCGCCGCTCTGGTTCGCGCGTTCTATCGCTGTTTGTAGAGCCGCGACTTCCTCGGATTTCCAACCGCCCCTGCTGCCGCGCGCCAATGTCGCCGTCGCCCATTGAGTCATATGTTGCCCTCCGTTTCATTCAGCGCGATCCGCCGCCCCGCGCGCGAGGCCGCGTCCCGCACCCAACGTACACAAATGATTGTCAGTCACAGTATGTGCGGGCTCACGGCGGGTTATACCTATAATTAACAAACAATACCGCTAATGAAAAACGCCCGCTGTGTCAGCGGGCATTCAGAGGGGGGGAGAAGTCGGGATCCACAACGCGCCGAGGGGGCGGCCGCGCCGTTGAACCCTCGCTGTTTCCATTGCCAGTATACCACCCATTGCCGCGCGTGAAAAGAGCCGCGTCACATATTTAACAAATTTGTAACATTTATTCTACAAGTTGTAGTGGTTGTGACACGCACAACATACAAGATATACGCGAGCGACATGATTCGCGGCGTAAAATATTAAGGACGCGCGGCGTAACTTCTCCTCCTAGTATTGTTCGTAACCGCGTATTTTTCGTAACCTGCCGTAGCATACTGAATCCAGAAAGATTATCCATGCCATGCCCGCGCGCGAGCGGGCGAGGCGACGCAACGGAGGATTCGTATGCATCTACAAGCCATAATTATGGCGGGCGGCGAAGGTACGCGCCTAAGGCCGCTTACTTGCGATCTGCCCAAACCCATGATGCCCGTGCTGGGCGAACCGGTCATGCGCTACGCGCTGCAGCTGCTCAAGCGCGGCGGCCTAACCGAGATCGGCGCGACGCTGCTGTACCTGCCCGGACGCATAGAGCGCGCGTTCGGCGACGGCAAACAGGATGGCGTAAACCTGCGATACTATTTGGAAAAGATGCCGCTGGGCACGGCGGGCAGCGTCAGGATGGCGAAGGACAACATAAAGGAAACGCTGGTCGTGCTGTCCGGCGACGGGCTCACGGACTGCGATCTGCACTCCGCGCTCCAGTTCCACAAAAGGCGCGGCGCGATCGCCACGCTCGTGCTCAAGCGCGTGGCTCAACCGCTGCAGTACGGCTGCGTCGTGACGGACTCGGACGGGCGCGTCCGCCGCTTCATCGAGAAACCCGGCTGGGACGAGGTCTGCTCGGACAGCGTCAACACAGGCATATATATACTGGAACCGGAGGCGCTGGACTTCATACCGGAAGACAAACCCTACGACTTCGGCAAGGAGCTGTTCCCCAAACTGGTCGAGGAAAACCTGCCGCTCTACGGATTCATTATGAATGGATACTGGTGCGACGTGGGCGATCAGAACGCGTATGTGCAATCACAGACGGACTTCCTGTCCGGCAGGATTCAATTGGATACGCGTGTCAAGCCGGATCGATCCGGAATCTGGCGCGCGGAAAACGTCCAAGTGCATCCGGACGCGCGGCTGGAATCGCCATGCTTTTTGGATACGGGCGCGAGGGTCGGAGCCGGCGCGCAGATAATGGCGGGCAGCGTGCTGGGCGAGGGCGTTATAGTGGAGGATCGCGCGACTGTCAAACGCAGCGTATTGTGGAAAAACGCGAAGATAGGACGCGAGGCCGCGCTTCGGGGCGCGGTTATCGGCGAAGACGCGCAGGTTGGCGAAGGCGCCAGCGCGTTCGAGGATTCGGCGCTGGGCGACAGCGCGTCGTTAGGCGCGCGCGCGCGTCTTGATCCGGGCGTGAAGGTATGGCCGCATAAGCGCGTCGAGGCCGGCATGCGCGTAACAACTAATTTGGTGTGGGGCGATTTGAAGCGTCCGACGGCGGACGAGCGCGGCGTCGATTCAGGATCGCCGGAGTGCGTATGCACCTTAGCGGCGGCTTTCGCGAAAGCCAGCGGCGCGCGCGAGATCGCGATAATGCGCGAGGGCGGCGCGCACGCTCAAGCCTTAGCCGCCGCTGCGCTAAGCGGGCTGATGGGTCAAGGCGTCAGCGTGATGGATATGGGCAAGGGCACGCTGCCGATGCTGCGCCGGCTTCAGCGGATGCTGTCGATCCCGGCTGGATTATACATGAGGGAGGATCGCATACTCCCCACGGTCGCGCAGGGCGTGTGGCCCGATAGGACTCTGCTGCGCGGCTGGGAGACGCTGGCGCAGAGGCAGGATTACGGCAAGGCGTTCACAACCCCGCCAACTCTGCCGCGCGTACTGCATGACGGCGGACTGTTCTACGCGGGATCGCTCGCCGCGTCGGTGGACGCTGAAGCGATACGCGCGCTCCAGCCTCACGTCGTGATATTCGCGCATACGGAGGATCAAGCGGCGCTGGTCAAGCGCGTGATGGACGCCGTCGGATTGGAACAGGCTCGGGTCGTCCTCGGCGACGGGAACCTGGAGTCATGGGAGACCGGGTTCACACTGGACGATAAGGGGTTGCAGGCGCGGGTTCGCGACTCGCTGGGCGTTCCGGACGAGGAGCAGCAGTTGCTCATACAATGCGAGGCGCTGCTGGAACTGGGTCAGCGCCTGTTGATCGTGCCGATGCACGCGCCGTTTACGCTGGAGCAGATGGCTTCCGCGCACAGGGCGCGGGTAAAGAGGGTGCGAGCAGCGCCGGAGAGCTGGATGTCCGCGTTATGCGAGGCCGGCATGTTTACGCAGATGGATGTATTCTTCGACGGGATCGCGTCGATGCTGGCGATAGTCGCGTTATTGGCGCGGCGGAGAACCTCGCTTAGGGGACTGCTGGACGCGCTGCCGGCGATGCATAGGTTTTGGCAGTCGGTGCCATGCGCGAATCCGGACAAGGGCAAGGTGCTGCGCAAGTTATCGGAGTCGGTGCGGTTCCCGGACATGACGGACGGGTTGAGGGTGGATCACGGCGACGGGTTCGCGATGCTGATAACGGGGACGGGCCAGCCGGAGCTACGGGTATTCGGCGAGTCGCGCGACGCGGAGTTCGCGCGGGAATTGTGCGATTCTTATGTGGGTAAAGTGAAAGAGGCGCTGGACGAGGGGTAAGGACGAAGTGGATCGGCTCCCTTTGTTGGCTGCGGGGAAAAGCCCCCTCTGTTGCTTAGCGACAGAGGGGGCTTTCTTTTTTAAGCGGAAACGTTCCCCCGGCTGCCCGCGCGCCCGCCCAGCAGCGTGGCGGCCGCCGACGCCGCGAACACCATCGCCGCGCCGATGGTTTGCCTCGCGGTCATAACCTCGCCCAGCACGATCCTTCCGAACACAGCCGCGAACACCGCCTCCAGGCTCATGATCAGCGACGCCACCACCGGATGCGCGCCACGCTGCCCGAACACCTGCAGCGTATACGCTATCCCAACGGGAAACACCCCGCCATATACAATAGGCTTCCAGCTTGCCGCAACGTCAGCCCATACGGGCCGCTCGAATATGATCATACTCGCGGCGGTACACAGCGCGCACACAGTGGTCTGCATCCATGACAGCAACAAATTATCGATACGTCCCGCGAACCTAGCCACCGCGTGAATATGCGCCGCGTATATCGCCGCGCATATTATCAGCAGTATATCGCCATACTCCAACGCGCCCGCGTCACGCCAGCATAACAGCGCCATGCCCGCGAGAGCCAGCGCCACCGCGCCCCACATCGCTTTCGTGGACGGCTTGCCCAGCGGTATCCCGATCAGCGGCGTTAACACTATATACAGCGCGGTCAGGAACCCGGCCTTGCCGGCGGACGCGGTCGTTAATCCTATCTGCTGCGTCGCGCACGCCGCGAACATTATCATCCCGCAAATCAATCCGCCGCGAAGCGACTGCCTAAGCGTTAACGCGCCAGCCTTGAGCCTCGCTCGCCTCATAAGGAACGCGGGTACGCCCAGAGTCGCGGACGCGATACCGAACCGCGCCGCTCCATATGTCAACGGACCCAATTGACGCATGCCCATCCGCTGCGCGACAAACCCCGTTCCCCATATAATCGCGGTCGTCAGCAGCATCAGCGCGCCGCGCGGATCGCCGATAACGCCGGGCGGCCTCTTTAGGCCGCCCAATGATTGCGCTCGAGTTTCCATCGTCCGCTATACGCCGTACTTCTTAGGATCGAACACGCCCTCGCGGTAATCGTTCAGCGCGTCCGGTATCATCTGGACGCGGCTCTTTAGGATGTAGAACAGCGTCTCTCCATTACGGCGCACCGCGTAGTAATCCGCGTCGTAGGGCAGATACTCGATCGTCTCCGCCTCGCGCACCTTGTTAAGCCGGTAACGGACGGTCAGCACGGCGGCGGTATCGGGAGAAGGCGACATGCCTTCCGGTATCAACCCGTCTACGCGCGTGCCAATGATTATCTGATATAGCTTTCGGAACGAGGAGTCGTCCGCGTATTCGCCGTTCAACGTGAATGTATCGTCGGTCATTTGATTGCCGTTGCCGTCCAGACGAGGCGATCCATCGTCCTTGAACGACGGCGACCGCGATATCTCCGCCTTCTCGTTAAGCCCCATGCCCATGATCTCTATCGCGTCCACGCTTGCGATATTGATGATGTTCGCGAAACGATCCACCAGCATCGGCGCGGTGACGCTCCGCAGGAACGACAGCGGCTCGCTGTCCATCAGGTATACGGCGGGATCGTCCGATACCCTTACGTATGTCTGGCTATCGTTCTTCGCGCCGCCAACCTCAAGACGCAATAGCTGCGTTTTCTCCGCGTCGCTTATTTCCAGCACATATTGCGGCTCGTCAAGTCCGTATAGGCTCAGCGTCTCGGGCTGCGGATCGGTTTCAAAGCCGGACAGCTTCAGCGCCGCGGCGTTCCCAAACAACTCGGTCAGACGCTCGCCGTCGGCCTCGTACCGGAACGGCTGAACCAGTTCCAGCCCGGATATCCCTACCGTCTCGCCCTGCACAGGCTGTATCTCGACCGTGTAACCGTCCTGCCGCTCGAGTTTCAGATACTGTATGCTCTCCTGCGCGGCTGTCCACGTCGGCAGGGTGTGCATGCTAGCCAGCGCGGCGGTGAATCTCTCGCCCGTAGACGAGTACACCGTGTATATCTTCGGGCTGGACTCCTCTTTGAAATAATAACGGTATCCGCTGGGAGCCTCGTCGCCCAGCAGGAACACGCGGCTCGAGCCGTCGTTATACCGCGCCGTGACCTTTGCCCTGGGTTCTGCAAGTCCGTACACCGATAGATTGGTCGCGCCGTCCTCTATATCGTTGACATAGAGGTATGTGCAGCTCGTGCATAGGCTGGACGCTTTCGACTGATCCAGCTTGAACCTCGGCAGACCGTCTATCGCGAAGTTCTCGCCGTCGTAGGCCATCGTGTACGTCTGCTGTCCGGGAACCTCGACCGTCGCGGATACAAAGTCCGCGCGGGTTTTATCAACCAGCAGGTACGCCGGCTCCGCCGTGACCGACGGGGTTAAGTCGGTATCGATAGGCGCGGGCTTTAGGTATATCGACGCAACATATACGCCGCACGCAGCCGCCACCGCTACCAGCGTCCATATCAATCCGCGCAGGCGATTGCCCTTCCCGCCGGGCTTCTTCTTCTTTAGGTTGTTAACGTCGGCGGAGAATAGAGGCTTCTCCTCGTCCGGCGTTATGTTGTCGCGATCGTTATCATCCATTACAGGTGCCTCCTGCGAAGCGTCACTATCAGCGCGGCGGCTAGCGTCAGCAGCGGCAGAAGCAGTATCGACAGACCCGCCAGCAGGTATATCTCCGACATGGACGTAATTTGCAGCGTGCCGCGCTGCGCCGTCTTGGAATACACCGACAGGTTCACGGCCTCGTCCTTCGCCGCCCACTTAAGCGCGGATAGCACAAACGCGCCGTTGTTGAAGGTGTGCAGAGCGTCGTATGCCGCGATTGAACTGACGCTGCCGATCACCACCGCGCGGCTGTCCTTTGACGTGTCCGCGAAGTTGTGGCGCAGTATCGCGGCGGCTAGGTTGTACGGTCCCAACGGCTCGTTATCGCGGCGCTTGAAGTCGGATCGCTGCACGGTCGGATCGGCTAGGAACGATCCCGCGCCGGAGGTCAGCAGCGGCGTGATCGTCACCTCGTTCTTGACCATCTCCGGCGGCTTTATCGCCAGCGGCGTCACGGCGAGTATGTCCGCGGCTCCCGCCTGCGTCAACGGCTCGGTGACTTCATGCTCCCCAACGTTAGCCAGCAGGTACACCGGGGACGATGCTCCGGTTTGAGGATGGCGGTAATACTGCGCCGGATCGTCAATATTCGCCACTACCACTCCCTGTTCGAACCCGGTGTTGTAGAAATCGAGCACCGCCTGGAAGTTGGGCAGATCGGACGGCGTGGATACATCCCACACGAATACGAACCCGCCGCCGTTCTGCGCGTATCCCATCATCGACTCGCGCGTCGTTTCGTCTATATCCCTTTGCGGATTCAGTATCATCACCACGCCGGAGCCCGGGTCGGGCATGTCCGCGCCCAGCGGCAGGACCTCGGAGTTGTAGTTGTTGTCGCTAAGCAGCGTGGTCAGCGTTGAGAGGCTGGCGAACGCCGTCTCCCCGTGCCCCTCCATGAAGTACGCGGTGTACGTCTTGGGGCTGGTCACGTACAGCAATCCCTGCGCGAGCACCTGCTCGAACTTATAGCTTGATATATAGTACGAGCCTGTATTCTGGTTCACTGCCGTGTTGATCATGGTGGAGTAGGGGTATACCTTAAACCGCGTCTCGTCGGCGTTGGCTACGACGACCGTGTTGCTGCTAAGCGACGACGCGCTGCCGCGGAACTTATTGACCAGACCGGGATTCTTATCCGGATCGACGGTCGTGACGGTGATGTTCCCGTTCGACGCGCGGAATCGGTCGAGCACCTCCATGAGCTGCGCGTTCTCCGAGCCTGGCGCGGCCATCACGTAATAGGTGATCGGCTGATCCAACTCCGCCAGCGCGTTCTTTGTCGAGTCGGAGAACTTGGTCAGGCTGTTGTAGCTCAGATCCAGCCGAAGCGCCCAGTTATCCTCTATGGACTTAGCCGCGACATTCACCCCGACCAGCGCGGCAATCACCAGCACGGTCGCTATAACCGCGTACCCGCCGTAGCGCAGGCGGCGGTCTTTCAGGAATTTCATCTTGCAACCCTCCTCAGCCTTCGCTCCAGCGGCGTTTATCTATAACGCGGATCGTCAGGAACAGGAACACCACGATGAACGACAGGAAGTACAGTATCCCGCTGAATCCCAATTGCGAACGGGAGAACGGATCGTACCGCTCGTACAGCGAGAACCACTTGAGCGCGGTTGATATAAACTCCGCCGGCACCACGTATATAACCGAATCGATCACCCAGATGAAGAAGTTGATCCCGATCGATATGACAGCCGCGGACACCTGATTCTCCGTCGACGCGGATATCAGCGTGCCTATCGCGATAAAACACCCGCCCATCAGGAAGAACCCGACGTAGCTGGAGATAATCTCGCCCCAGAACAGCCTGCCGTAACTGCCGATGATCAGCACGTACAGCAGCGTGCCCGCAAGCGTAGCCAGCCACACAGTCAGCGCGCTTAGGAACTTGCCCGCGACGATGGAGGTCAGCGAGAGCGGCGATGTGAGCAGCATCTGCTCGCTCTTATTCTTGCGTTCCTCGGAGAACAGCCGCATCGTCAGGATCGGCGCGAGGAATATCGGTATCATCGAGAAGGAGTTGAGCATCATGGCCACGTCGCCGCTGCCGCTCATCAGGTTGTTGAACGTGAACAGTATCCCGCTTACCAGCAGGAAAAACCCGGCGAACACATATCCGATCGGGGTTAGGAAATAGCTTGCCAGCTCGCGTTTCCATACGGCCGCCATCGCTTACGCCTCCTCGTTGTCGCTTGTCAGTTTGAGGAATATATCTTCCAGCGTTATATCGGCTGGGCGCAGCATCAGTATCGGAAGCCCCGCCCTAGCCAGCGCGTTGAACAGCGGTTTCCTTATATCGGCGGATCGATCCGTTTCCACGACGAAATCATGCGCGCCTTCCTCTTTCGCGCCGAGGCTCTCGACATACCTCGCGCCCTCCAGCGCGCGCAGAGCGCGCTTGATCTCGTTCTCCTGCCCGGCCACCCTAATAGTGATCCTGAACGTGTCGCCCACGCCGGAGGTCAATCGCCCCAGCGTATCCTGCGCGACTATCTTCCCATTATTGATGATGACCACCCGTTCGCACACGTCCGCAACCTCGGTCAGTATGTGGCTGGACAGCACGACCGTGTGATCCTGCCCCAACCGCTTAATCAAGGAGCGGATCTCCAGTATCTGGCGCGGATCAAGCCCGACGGTCGGTTCGTCGAGTATGATCATCTCCGGGTTGCCGATGAGCGCCTGCGCCAGCCCGACGCGCTGTTTATAACCCTTGGAGAGATTCTTTATCAAGCGTTTGCGCACGTCTTGGATTTTGACCAGTTCGCACACGTCGTCGATGTGCGCCTTCGCCGCGCCCGGCCTTACGTCCTTGATCGCGCACGCGAAGCGTAGGTATTCATCGACGGTCATATCCATGTACAGCGGAGGCTGTTCGGGCAGGTATCCTATGCGGCGTTTGACCACGCGCGGTTCCTCGAGAATATCGTGTCCGTCGAGCAGCACCCGCCCCTCGCTGGCGGATATGTAACCGGTCACGATGTTCATCGTGGTCGTCTTGCCCGCGCCGTTGCGCCCGAGGAAACCCAGTATCTCACCCTTTTTGATCGTGAACGACACGTCCTTGATGGCGTGTTTATTCCCGTATCGTTTCGTCAAACCCTGAATCTCAATCATGCCGCCATGACGCCTTCCTTTCGACATCTTATTCAGCTACACGCATTATAGCATGTCCGGTTATACGATCTGTAAACAAACTATTAATTTTGGCAGTCGGATTTATGGCAAATCCTGTCGCTGGATTCGTGCGTCCGCGCGCGGATATTGCCGTTACGCGCGTTCTTGATACCATCGGCTCAGCATGTTAAACGCGGATTCCGCTGAAACCTCGTCCAGTTCCAGATGCTGCGCAGGCCCAGCCAGAGCCTCGAGCCTGTGCGCGTCGGACGAATGCAGTTCATTGTAACCGCCCAGGCTGGCGGTGATAGGCAGATCGCGGCACACCTCCACCGCCGCGAACCGCGTGCCCGGCAGGAAACCCAGCGCGTTGAGCAGTCCGCTGGAGCCTCTATTGATATGCGCGGGCACGGGCATGCCGCCGTGATCCACGCACAGCGCAGCCATAGCGTCAACCGACAGCGACGTCGCCTGTATCAGCAGCCGATCCTCATGCCCGATTACGCCGTCGTTCTCGTCCATGATAATCTGGTTCCCGAACAATCGCGGAACGTTCGGCGCGGAACCCAGCCTACCGCGCAGCGACTCGCCGAACGCCAGCGCCGCGTCAACGTCCGGGAAGTAACACAATATATGCGCTTCCTCGCGGGTAGTCGCCTCTATGCCCGGCAGTAAAGCCACGCCCGCCGCGTCGGCAGCGGCTTTGCACGCGGGCAGGTTCTTCGCGCAGTTATGATCCGTGACCGCCAGTATCTTTATGCCCGCCAGCGCCGCCATGTTGACAAGGTTGAACGGGGTCATATCGTCGTCGGCGCACGGCGACAGGCACGAATGGATATGCAGATCGGCGGGAACGAGCATGTCAGCCCTTAGCCGCCGCCGGTATGCCCATCGCCCACATCTTTCCGCAGATAGCGTAAGCGTTGTCCGGCGATACGAACACGGCGACCCCTTCCTCTCCGGCCTTGGCGAGAGTGTCCGGTTCGGGCTGTATGTTGTCCGGGAGGATCACGCAGGACATGTCCAGCAATGTCGCGATAGCAACCGCGTTCATGTGCGTCTGCACGGTGATCCAGGCCATACCCTGCGCGCCGCGCGCCAGCACCCAACTCAGCAGATCGCAGCAGTATCCGGATTCCACCGTCCGCGATAGATCGGGGGAGGCGGTAAGCTCCGTCAGATTGAGAGCGTCCTTCAGTTCGTTCAGCGTAACTGCCATAACGGTACCCCTTATTGTATTTTAAAGCCCATGCGCATCGTGGTGCCTACCCCGGCGCGCGATACTATATCAAAATAATCCGTGTTGCGCTTGACGTTGGGCAGTCCCATGCCCGCGCCGAATCCCTTCTCGCGGACCTCCTCGGTAGCCGTGGACCAGCCCTCCGTCATCGCGAGGCTGACGTCCTCGATGCCCGGGCCCGTATCGCGCGATACGATGGTTAGCCAGTCCCCGTCGAGTATCATCTCCATCGTGCCGCCGAAAGAGTGGATGACCAGGTTGATCTCCACCTCGTAAGACGCGACGGAGACGCGGCGGATAACGTCCGGATCGATACCCATCCTGCGCAGTACGCGCTTGATCGACGCGGAGGCTTCGCCCGCCGTTGAGAAATCCCCCGCGTCAACGCGGTGCAGTTCTCGCAGAGCTTGATCGGAGGGTTCGGGAGGCCTGGTACCGTGCGGCGGGCACTGCCCGCGCTCGTTCGCGCTCATTCCTCGCCTCGCTTGGGCGAACCGGGCAGACCGCCTCTATACAGCAGTCCGCACGCCACGTACATCGTCTCGCATGTGGCGAGCATCGCGATGCCGCGCTCGTTGGCCATCGCTATCATGTCGCTTGGCGGGCGCTTGCCCCTTGCGAACACGATACAGCTAACGTCAAGCATCTCAGCCGTGCGAACCACCTGCGGGTTAACAAGCCCGGTGATCAGCACGGTGTTTTCCTTGACAAACATGAGCACGTCGCTCATCAGATCAGACCCGCAAGCGGAGCGGATCTCCAGTTCCATTAGGCCCTCCCCAGCCAACACCTCCGCGGACAGCAGATCCCTTATAGTACCGATGGTCAATTTCGCCACCTCACCCAAATCATTCAAGCACCCTCACGCGCCTAGCGCGGACATGCGCTTCACATACTGGACGTACCGCCACAGCAGGTCAACATGATTATACTTGATCTGGGACGAAAGTGGAAGTGCGCCGCTGTCCGAATGCACGATTTGTTCCATCGTGGCGGCGGCGGTCTCAAGCAGAGCGCGCAGTTCGCGCACTATGTCGGGGCGCGGATCGGTGATGGCCAGATCCATCGTGGATAGCAATTGCTTGGCGCGGTTCATGCTCGTGCCCGCGCTGGCGCGTACGGCGGACGCGTCCATGGAGCCTCGGTCAAGCGCGAGCGCGAGCCGCGACAGCTCTTGAATCATCTCCGGCAGAAGCGAGTAGGCCTGGCTTAACGCGGACGCTTGCAAGGGCGTGGCTATCAGGGAGATGATCATCTCGTCGGCGTTCAGGCGGTAGATCGCGGACGCGCCGTATTCGCCGGACGAGACGAGGCGGTTCATTACCTCCTCCGCCTCGGCTCTGGAAGGATAGCACGCGACAAGGAGCCGGTACGCGCCGTCCTGGATCACATAGCCCGCGCCTCCCCGCGCGCGAAGCGTAGCGGCGGCTTCAGCCGCAGCGTCCTGCGTATCGTAAGCGCCGACCTGGATGGCGTACCATGATTGACGCTCGAGCGTGAGCGTGTTCTCAAACGACGACGACGCGTTGGGCGGCGAGTCCAGAGGCGGGAGGCTGGGTTGGGGATTGACGAACGGCAGGTAACGCGTCAGCGCGACGAGCGGCTCGAACGAGAGCAAGGGGAACCCCGCCTTCGAGCTTAACACCGCGACGCACGCGAACACCAGCGCGATCAGAAGTAGGACGACTCCCACCCTGGAGCCAGACGGCCTGGCGGGGAACTGCTTGCTGCGGATCATGTATGATACCTCCCTAAGGAAGAGTATAGCCGCGCGGGATGGACATACCCCCGTATGTATATTTTATGGCGCGTCCCATTCAAAAAGAACGCGCGAAATGTTTACTTGCTATGAATAATCCTCCGAACACGGCATACCTTCAAAATAGAGCAATTTATGACGCTTCCTGTATGTTAAGGAGGATGGCCGGATGAAGCTTACCGTAACCGATTTCAAAAAGAATATCAAACAATACCTAACGAAAGTCGAGCAGGAGGATATCTACCTGTTGAAATACGGCAAAGTCGTGGTAAAGATGTCGGCGGTCGGCGACGGCGAGGAACCCGCCAAGGCCGAACCCGTTAAATCGCCCGTAAAAGAACCCGTAAAAGCGCCCGTAAAGGAATCCGTTAAAGCGCCCGTAAAGGAATCCGCAACAGCGCCCGCGAGGGTACCCGTAAAAAATATACAGCCAGCGGGGAGAAAACCAGCCGCGCCGCCGACCGATAAGACGGAGGATCGAGCAGTGCCCGCCGTAAAGACCTCGAAAGCGTCGGCGAACAAGCCCGTCAAGGCCGCGCCGACTCCGACGAAGGCTGTCACCCGAGCGCCAAAGCCCGCGCCCGCGCAAGCGGAGGAAGCGAAACCCAAGCCGCATCCGGTCAAGAAGCCTTCCAAACCATACGTGCCCGCGAAAGAGCCCGTCAAGCCTTCGGACGTTGCCGCGGCGCCCGAGTCGGCGCGCAAGTCGCGCAAGAAACCGACGGTCGTCATACCGGCGGTCGAGCCGGCGAAAGCCAAACCCGTCAAGACGTCGCAGCCCGCCGTAGTGCCGCCCGTGAAGGCCGCGAAGAAAACCAAACCAGCCGCGCCGGAAACCAAAGCCAAGACGGTCAAGGCAGCAAAGAAATAATATAGAAGGCGCGGCCGCACACAGCCGCGCCTTTATTATGCAACAACGTTTTCCACCGTCAATCCGCCGGAACCGCTTCCCCCGGCCGCGACGTTATCGGCGGCACGTCCCGCGCGGGTTGTTTACGCGCCTCGATCAAGTACCACGTTAGCGACGCGAACCCTCTGAGCGCGGCGGTCAGGCTTATCGCGCCCCACACGCCCACAACGCCCCATATCCTCACCCCGACCGCCGCTAGCGCCACGCGCAGTATATTGGTCAGCACGCTCACCGTCGACCCGGGCAGCGTGCGCCCCGTGCCCCGGAACGTACCGCTGGATACGGCCTCCAGGCACTGCGGCAGCTGGCAGAACGCCAGCACCCGCATAAACATTACCCCTAGATCCATAACCTCCGAGTCCGGCAGAAACACCCAGAACAACGCGCCGCCCGCCGTCAGCAATAACGCGGTAACGGCGATTCCGTATATCGTCATCGTCCATATGGATATATTAAAGCCGCGCCTTATCCTGGTCCATTTCCCCGCGCCGTAGTTCTGGCCCATGAACGACACCAGCGCGGTGCTGAACCCGCCGCCTATCAGCCAAGTCAGCGACTCTATCTGCGAGCCGACCCTGCTCACCGCCAGCGCTATCTCGCCAAAAGGCGAGACCATCCTGCTGGTCAGCATCGATGTAAACGTAAAAAACGCGCTCTCCGCGCATATCGGAGCCGCCCACTTCACAATACGCTTGAGTATCTTGAGATCGGGTTTCGATAACGCGTGGTAACGCTCGAACGGCCTGCGCTTCCCGCGCAGCGTCAGGTACATCAGCATCGAGCACGACGCGACCTGGGCTATAACGGTCGCTGCGGCGGCTCCCGCGAGATTCATCTTCATCGGGAATATCATGATCGGATCGAGTATCATGTTTATCGCCAAACCCGTCGCGTTCACCATGAACGGCACGCGCGAGTTGCCCGCCGCGTTGAACGTACCCACCAGCGCCGACGTTACAAACGAGAACGGTATCCCGATCCCCACCAGCGCCAGATACGACTCCGCCATCGCGACCACTTCAGGCTCCTGGATATTGAAGAACCTCACCAGCTGGCGGCGGAACACGATCATCGCCAGCCCGTATGCCGCGCCCAGCGCGAACGCCGTCATAACCGAGTTTTCGCTGTACCTGCGCGCGGTCTGCGGATCGCCCATGCCCAGATGCTGCGATACGCCTATCTCCGCGCCCATCCGGCCCACCATCATCAGCGCCATGGACAGCCACATCAGCATCCCGCTCGTGCCCGAGGCCGCGACAGCGCCCGTGCTCAGCCGTCCCAACCAGAACATATCGGTCAGGTTATACGACATCTGTATGAGCTGCGTGCCCATGATGGGCAGCGCGACTAGGAGCAGTTTGTTAAGTATCCCGCCGCTGGTCAGATCGTTCCTAGTCCGCCCGCCGGGCTTTTCCGATTGGTCCATGGGAATCAGTCCTTTCAGCCGCGCGCACGCGCGGGAGGATTATATCGATATCACGCCTTAATATCAAGCCAGCATCGCGTCGAATAGATTCATTTGGCTGGTCTCCGGCAGTCCGTTTAGGCACCCCTGCGCGCGCAGAAGATCCATTATCGACGACGTTACGCGGGTGCGCGCGTGCAGATCCTCCGCCGATACAAACGGCCTCTCGCTCCTCGCTGCGGCGATAGCCTGCGCCGCCGACAATCCGACCCCCGCTATCGCGGTCAAGGGCGGACGTATCCCACCCGCCTCTATCTGGAACGTCCCCGCCGCCGATTCATATAGATCCACGGGCAGGAAACGGATACCGCGCAGGTTCATCTCCAGCGCGAGTTCCAGCATCGTTATCTGATCCTTATCCCTCGCGGTCAGATCGCGCGGATGCTCGTTGAGGCTGTCCAGCCTCGCGCGCAAGCCGTCCGGCGGCGCCAGCATCACCGACGCGTCAAACCCGACCGCCCTGATCGAGAAATACGCGCAGTAATACGCCTCAGGCTTATACACCTTGAACCAGCCGATGCGCAGCGCCATCGTCACATACGCCACCGCGTGCCCTTTCGGGAACATATACTTTATCTTCCGGCACGAATCCATGATCCAGCCGGGCACACGCGCGTCGATCATAGCCTTTTCCATATCCGGTTTAAGCCCTTTGCCCTTGCGCACCGACTCCATCGTGTCGAAGGCCGTCTTAGTGTCCACGCCGCTGGATATTAGGTAGTTCATAATGTCTTCGCGGGTACAGATGCACTCGCGAAGCGCCGCCGTGCCGGACTGAACCAGATCCCGCGCGTTGCCCGACCAAACGTCCGTGCCGTGCGACAACCCTGATATACGAACCAACTCGTCCATCGTGGCGGGCTTGGTCTCCTCGAGCATCTGCCTTACGAACCGCGTCCCGAACTCCGGTATCCCATACGTGCCGACCGCAGTATCCAGATCGCCTTCCTCAATGCCCAGCGCCTCGGTGGAAGTGAACAGGCTCATCACCTTTTGATCGTTGAGCGGGATCTCTCGCGCGCTCACGCCTGTCAGATCTTCCAGCATGCGGATCATGGTCGGATCGTCGTGTCCGAGTATGTCCAGTTTTACCAATATGTCGTGCATCGACGCGAAGTCGTAGTGCGTTGTCACCGTGCCGCTGCCCATATCGTCTGCCGGACGCTGAACCGCCGTGAACTGGCATATGTCATAACCCTTAGGCAGCACGACCATCCCGCCCGGATGCTGACCCGTGGTCCGCTTCACGCCCACGCATCCCAGCGCGAGACGGCGCTTCTCCGCCTCGGTCAGCTGCAGCGAGCGTTCCTCCGCGTATTTATTAACAATGAACAGCGCGGTCTTTTCGGCGAGCGTGCCGATCGTCCCGGCGCGGAACACATGCCCTTCCCCGAACAGCGTCTCCACCGCTTTATGCGCCTGGCTCTGATACTCGCCGGAGAAATTCAGGTCGATATCGGGCACTTTGTCGCCCTCGAACCCCAAAAACACCTCGAAGGGGATATCGTAACCGTCGCGGTTCATCGCGCGCGAGCAACGCGGGCAGTCCTTGGGCGGCAGATCGACCCCCGTGCCCGCGCCTATGCCGCGCGTGTCAAAGTCCGAAAACCGGCACGACGGGCAGACATAATGCGGGGGCAAAGGGTTGACCTCGGTGATCCCGTTCATCGTCGCTACGAGCGACGATCCCACCGATCCGCGCGATCCAACCAGATAACCATCCTCCAGCGACTTAGCCACGAGTTTCTGCGCGATGCTGTATAGAGTGGCGAATCCGTAGCCGATTATCGCCTTAAGCTCCTTCGCGAGCCGCGCCTCGACTATCTCCGGCAGAGGATCGCCATAGCGCTCCCTCGCGACGATATACGCGCGGTTCTTTATATCGTCGGCAGCCTCTGGCCATTCGGGCTGGAACGTCTGCTTGCCCTGCGGATGCGCCGGGAACAGCCGCACCGGCTCCAGCGACCGCGCTATCGCGCGCGGGTTGTCTATAACCACCTCGCGCGCCTTCTTAGCGCCCAGGTACGCGAACTGTTCGAGCATGTCGTCCGTCGTTCGGAAGTAAAGCGGAGCCTGCTCCGCCGCGTCCTTGAACCCTTTGCTCGCCATCAGCGCGGCGCGGTAACACGCGTCCTCCGGGTTAAGAAAGTGCGCGTCGCCAGTCGCGGCTACGGGCTTGCCCATCGATTCCGCCAGCGCGACGATCCGCCTGTTGATATCGCGCAGCGCGTCTATATCCTTAACCCGTCCGTCGCGTATCAGGAACTCGTTATTCCCGTCGGGCATTATCTCAAAGTAATCGTAGAACGAACCGATAGCGCGCAGCGCCGCGTCGTCCTTGCCGTCGAGCACGGCGCGATACAACTCCCCGCTCTCGCACGCCGATCCCAGCAGCAGGCCTTCCCGCATCCGGCTGATCAGCGAGCGCGGTATCCGCGGCCTCTGGTTCGAGAAGTAGCGCAGGTGCGCTTCCGATATCAAACGATTAAGGCGCGTCATGCCGTCCTGGTTCTTTACCAATATGGTTATATGATAACTATTCCCCAGTGACGATCCTCCCGGCAGTCCGTTCAGGTCGGCTAGGGTATTCGCGCCTTTGGCGCGACATTGATCCAGCATCAGCGCCAGCGCCTTCGACGTAGCCCTAGCGTCGTTGGCGGCGCGGTGAGCGTCGCGCAGCGATACGCGCAGGTGCTTGCACAGCGCGGCTAGGCTGTGGCTTTTCATGTGCGGATACAGCCGCCTGGACATAGCCAGCGTGTCAATGACGGGCTGATTCCACTCGATTCCCACGCGCGCGAACTCCGCGCGCAGGAACGCCGCGTCAAACGGCGCGTTGTGCGCCGCTATCGGACTGCCGCCCAGAAACGCGGCGAACTCGCGCGCTATCTCGCCGAACGCCGGAGCGTCTGCCAGCATCGCGTCCGTGATATGATTGACGCGGCTGGCGGCGGCGGGCATAGGTATCGACGGGTTGACCATCCGCGAGTATTCCTCTAGGATCATGCCGCTTCGCGAACGCACCGCGCCTATCTCGACCACGCGGTCATGCTCCGCGCTAAGTCCGGTCGTCTCGAAATCCAGCGTGACTATGTCGGTATCGAGCGGGCGGGAGTCAGCGTCCACGACCAGCTCGGCCTCGTCGCACAGGTATCCCTCCATGCCGGGGATGAACTGTATGCCGTGCTTCTTCGCGGCGGCGAACGCTTCAGGGAACGCCTGCGTCACACCGTGATCCGTTATGGCGATAGCGGGATGTCCCCACTTCGCGGCCTGCTCGATCATCCTTTCAGCGGAGGTCACCCCGTCCATGCTGGACGTCTGCGTATGAAGATGCAACTCAACCCGCTTCTCGTCGGCGGTATCCTCGCGGACGGCGCGCCTGTCCTCCGCGCGGTTTATATCGGTTACCATCAAGACAGGCTCGTTGGTATATTTATCTATCTCGGACGAACCGCGCACCTTTACGTATAAACCGGGCGTTATCTCGGACGCTATGGCTTCGGGAGAATCCTTCTTGCCCGGACGCAGGAACGCCTTGCACGCCGCGGCGCTCGTTTTATCGGCTAACAGGAAGTTGAGCATCCACATATCGTTGCGCAAAGGATGATGATCGCAGGAGAGTATCTCGCCTACAAACACGAACGTGCCGGACGATCCTCCGTCCTCGGCGTTGAACGCCTCTATGTCCGCCGCGTCCGCGCCGATCTTCTGGCCCAGCAGAACGAGGCCGGGCGCGGCCTGTTTCTTAACGGGAGCGGGAGGCGGCGCGGCCTTTATATCCTCCTCGATTTTCTGCGCGCGGAGGGATTCCAGCCGGCGTGCCTGCTCGTCCAGATCGCCGCGCTCAAGCAGAGTGACCGCCGCGCGCAGCCGGAACACCTCCCACAACATACGAGAGAGCCTGGCGGGCAGTTCGGTTTCGGCAAAATAATCGCGGTTGGCGGCGGATTGAGCGGTCAATGCCAGCGTGCGTTCGCCGGTCGGATCGTCCTTGATCTCCCAAAGAGCGTTGGCAAGCATAGAGCGCAGTCCGGGGTTGCGCCTTGACAGGCAGTCGGTAAGGAACGCGGTGTACTCTCCGGGGTTTCGCAGGAACGATTCAGCCAGCGCGGGGCTGGTCACGCGCAGCGATACCCGCGTCTGCGGGAAAGCGCGCTGGAACGCCTTCTTGATCGACAGGTATTCGCTCTGCGCGCACAACGCGGACGACGTAATGCGGATCAGCATCCGTCCGCCGTCGCGGGTAACGCTGACGCGCTCCAGTTCCAGCCGGTCTTGGGATATATCGCTGGGCAGTATGGATTTCCATTTCATGACGCTCTCCACCTGTGGTCTATCGCTTCGATCAGCGCGGCGGCGGGATCGCCCTTCACGGGCGCGGACGGTTCGCCCTTGATAAACAGCGCGGCTCCTCCGGGCGCTCCGGCTATGCCTATATCCGCCTCGCGCGCCTCGCCGGGACCGTTGACCACGCATCCCATCACCGCCACGCGGAACAGCCCGTCCGATTGCGCGCGCGTGTATTCCGATCCGGACAGCGCGCTCTTTACCCGCGCCGCTATCGCGGCGACGTCGAAGCAAGCCCGTCCGCACGTCGGGCACGCTATGATATCGATCCCGCCTCGAAGCCCCAGAGAGCGCAGGATGCGTATCCCCGCCTCGACCTCGGGCACGGGATCGCCGCAGAGCGACACGCGCAGCGTATCGCCGATACCGTCCGCCAGCAGCGCGCCTATCGCGACCGCCGACTTGACTATGCCGTCCTCAGGCAGTCCGGCCTCTGTGACTCCCAGATGAATCGGATAATCGCACCGCGCGGACAGCAATCGGTTCGCTCTGATCGTACCCGCGACGCTGCTGGACTTTACCGCGATAACGATCTGATCAAATCCGGCGCGCTCGAGCATTCTCGCGCTGCCCAGCGCGCTCTCGGCGAGCGCGTCCGGGGTCGGGCCGCCGTGCTTAGCCAGCATCGATTTCTCGAGCGATCCGGCGTTAACGCCCACACGGATCGGAACGCCGTGCGCCTTCGCGCAGTCCGCGACCCGCCGGACGTTCGCCTCGCCGCCGATGTTCCCCGGATTGATCCGCAGTTTCGCGAACCCGTTCTCAATCGCGGCGACGGCTAGATCGGCGCGGAAGTGCACGTCCGCGATAAGCGGCACGGGTGACGCGCCGACTATCTCCCTTGCGGCGCGCGCGCAGTCATCGTCGTAAACCGACACGCGCGCGATATCGCACCCAGCGTCCGCCAGCGCGCGAATCTGGCGCAACGTGGCTTTAGCGTCTCGCGTATCCGTATTGGTCATTGACTGAACTGAAACGGGCGCGCCGCCCCCGATCCGCACGCTCCCAGCGTCCACGGCTCTTGCCATACCGTCACCCCATGAGTCTGAACAGGCTCATTATGTCCTTGATGTAGATAGGAAGCATCAGCAGCAGCAACAGCGCGAGTCCGACAAGATGGACTATGCCCTCCTTGTTGGGATCCATGCGCTTGCGGCGTATCTTCTCGACCAACAGGAACAGCAGACGGCTGCCGTCCAGGCCGGGTATCGGCAAAAGGTTGATGAAACCCAGATTGATGCTGATCAACGCAGCCATGGATAGGTATCCTCTAACGCCGCTGTCCTCCGTTTCCCCGGCGACCTCGCGGATCGTGCCGAACGGACCTATCAGCCCGCCCGCGCCCTGCGCTCCCGTAATCAACCCGCGAAGGAAATCGGCCATGCTCGAGATCGTGTAGCCCGTGCTCATCACCGAGTATTTCAGAGACGACGCCACGTCGTATCGCGTGTATGCCTGTTCGAAGCTTACGCCTATCTGCGGCGCGTCGGATTCCGGAGTAAGCTGGCGCGGCGAGACTATCACCGTGACAAACTCGCCGCCTCGGCTCACGGTCAATTCCACGCTGCCGCCAGGCTCAACCGACATGACCGCCTCGCGCACGCCTTCGGCAGTGTTCACCGGCTCGCCGTTGACGAGCGTAAACTCATCGCCGGGACGCAGTCCGGCCTCGCTGGCGGGGCTGTTCGGCTTGACGCGTCCGATCGAGGGCAGCGTAGCCGTGGGCATGCCCAGGCACGCGTATAATATGAACAGAGCGAGTATAGCGGCGGCAAAGTTCATCAGCGGCCCCGCGAAGGTGGACAGCGCGCGTTTCCATACAGGCTGGCTGTAGAACGCGTCGCCCTCGCGATCGACGGCCTCGTCTTCGCCGTAGTATCGGCAGTAACCGCCCAGCGGCAGAAGCCTGATTACATAAGTGATCCCGTTGCGCGCGGTATGGCTCCATAGTTTCGGCCCGAAACCTATCCCGAACGACATAACCTTTATGCCAACCCAGCGCGCGAACCAGAAATGTCCCAGCTCGTGCGCCATTATCAGAATCCCCAGCAGCAGCGCGGCCGCTATCCAGTAGAAAGTGTTAGTCAATTATCATGCCTCCTTTGGCCTGAACTGTATATATGACGGATCGCGGCGGCTGTATGATGCGTATCGCGGCGGTCAATTAACGCAAGCGCGCGGGCTTGACGGACGGCAAGCGTTCCCGCCGCACGCCGATCAGCCCAATAGAGCGCGGCGCGTGAACTCTCGCGCGGCTCTATCGGCCTCCATGATATCATCCAGCGATCGCGCCGATCCACGCGTCGCAGCCGATAAAGCGGACTCGACTGCTTGCGCTATGCGTCCCAGCCTTATCCGCCCCTGAAGGAACGCGGCGACCGCCTCCTCATTGGACGCGTTCAGCGTCACGGGCGACGCTCCGCCAGCGCGCAGGGCCTCGCGTCCTAGCCTGAGCGCGGGGAAGCGCGACTCGTCCGGCTCCTCGAACGTCAGCGTTCCGATCGCGCCGAACGACGGCAAGCCAACGCCCGTACCCAATCGCTCCGGATACGCCATAGCGTAAGCGATGGGCACGCGCATGTCGGGCAAGCCCATCTGCACCAGCACCGCGCCGTCCTCGAACGCCGCCATAGAGTGTATGATACTCTGCGGGTGTATCACAACCTCTATTCTGTCGCCGGGCATATCGAACAGCCAGCGCGCCTCTATGACCTCCAGAGCCTTGTTCATCATCGTAGCGCTGTCGATGGTGATCTTGCCGCCCATGCGCCAGGTGGGGTGGTCGAGCGCGTCGGCGGGGGAGGCGTTGGCTATCCGCTTCGCGTCCCAGGTTCGGAACGGACCGCCGGACGCGGTCAGTATCAGCTTAACCGGTTTGATCGATTTTAAGCGCGCGTCCTCCAAACACTGGAAAATCGCGCTGTGTTCGCTGTCGATCGGTATGATCCGCGGCGCGGATCGCGCGAGCCGCGAGACCAACTCGCCGCCCGCGACCAGCGATTCCTTGTTAGCCAATAACAACCGCTTGCCATTATTCAGCGCGGAGATCGTCGCGGGCAGTCCGGCTATGCCCACCACAGCGTGAACGACGTGCGTCGCGGTCGGTTCCGCAGCGCAGACGCTCGCCGCGTCTTTGCCGAAAACCCAGTTTAGCCGGCGAAGATCGTCGGGGATGCGTTCCGGCTCCTCCAACAATCCGCACAACTCGGGCTTAAACCGCCGCGCCTGCTCAAACAGCGGTTCCGCTTTACGCCCGGCGCAAAGCGCGGCTACGCTGAACCGATCCGGATGGCGCGCAATCACGTCCAGCGTCTGCGTTCCGATCGATCCGGTGCTGCCCAGCAGCGCGACGCGCCTAACGGTGTTAATCGAACAACGCCCCCATCAAACAAATATAATGCAGTAACAGTATATCACATACGTCGTGAACAGCACGCTGTCGAATCGATCCATTATCCCGCCGTGGCCTGGGAAGACCACGCCGAAATCCTTCACGCCGCACCAGCGTTTCACCAGCGACGCGGAGAAGTCGCCCAGCTGCCCCGCGATTCCACCGACCAAGCCTAAGGCGATCCAGTGCGAGAGTTTAGGCACAGGCGCGTACCTCGCTCCGAAATAACCCAGCAGTACGGCCCCGGCTACGCTCCCGAACAATCCGCCCGCCGCGCCTTCCCATGTCTTATTGGGGCTGAGCGCGGGGTTCAGCCTGCGCCGCCCCCAAGTATGGCCGATATACAGCGCGCACACGTCGCCCATCAGCGGTATCGCGAACGCGGCGAACACCATCCACCGCCCCGGCGGATCGGCGAGGGTGTCTATAGCCAGCATCATCTGCATCGGAACGATCACGGTGAAAGCGGCATACAGCGCCGCCGCCGCGTCGATCCAACTGGGTTTGGCGCGGATGGCGATGTTGAGCGTCGTCAGCATCAATATCAGCGCGAGCATGGGCAGCGGCGCGCGCGTGCCCAGCAGCAGAAACGACGGTATCATCAGCGCGCACGCGATGAACCCGGGCCAGCGGATCGGTTCGTGCCCGACGATAGTGAACGCGTCGAGCGTCTCCGTAACGCCCCATACCGCCACCAGCATCAGCGCGAGCCTCAGCCAACTCGACGGCGCGAACATAAACAGAACCAGTATGCCAGCGGACACAAGGCCCGTGACGAGTCGTTTGAGCATGCCGGCCTGTCACCTCACTTATACCGCGCCCGCCGGTTTATTTGCGTCCTCCGAAACGTCTATCGCGGCTGAAATACTCGTCCAGCGCCCGGTGAAACTCCTCGGCCGTGAAGTCCGGCCACAGCGTCGGCGTGACGACCAGCTCGGCGTACGCGGACTGGAACGGCAGGAAGTTGCTAAGCCGCGATTCGCCGCTGGTGCGGATCAGCAGATCCACGTCGGGCAGTCCGGCGGTGTCCAGACGCGCGGCGAGCGAGGCCTCGCAGATCGAATCCGGATCGAGTATCCCGGCGGCGCAGTCGCGCGCCAGCGCCCTCGCGGCGCGAACCAGTTCGTCCCTGCCCCCATAGTTGAGCGCGAGGTTCAGCTTAAGCCCGGCGTTGCCCGACGTGCGCGCGCTGGCAGACGCTATCTCGGCGCGATGCGTATCGGGCAGCCTGGACACGTCTCCGATAACCCTCACCCGCACGCCGCTGCGGTTCAGCTCGTCGATCTCGTTGCGGAAGCAGTCGAGCATCAGCGACATCAGCGCGCCGACCTCGTCCTTAGGCCGGGACCAATTCTCCGTCGAGAACGCGTACAGCGTCAACGCCTCGATCTTTAGCCTGCCAGACTCGCGGATGATCTCCCTCATGGACTTGACGCCCTCGCGGTGACCCATCTC
Organism: Oscillospiraceae bacterium; assembly: GCA_031255415.1. Classification (GTDB taxonomy): domain Bacteria; phylum Bacillota; class Clostridia; order Christensenellales; family Aristaeellaceae; genus BNUH01. The sequence continues at coordinate 9,691 of JAIRSO010000014.1, read as the reverse complement.
GCGGGGGAGCGAGCGCCGCGCCGCCCATCGACCGTTGCCGTCCATTATGATAGCGACGTGGCGAGGCAACGCGAAGCCGCTCGGATTCCAATCCTCAGCCGGCGGGCTTTGGCGTTCCGGCTCCGGCGCGCCGCGCCTAATCCTGAACAGAGCCATGTTTCGGCGAGGCGCGGAACGCCGCGACGGTCAGCTCGCCCGGCCTGACGCGCACGACGCGCACATCCGGCCTAGGCTGGGGATCGCGCGCGGCGAAGAAGTCCGGCGCGGCGGTCCGCTTGATATCCGGAGCGGGAACGCCTCGCCTTGACAGGATGTCCAGCGCGCGTTCCAGGGGCAGTCCCAGAAGGGATTCGCCCGCGTCGATATAACCGCTCAAACCGACATGATCTCCTTTTCCTTTTCGGCCGCGATAGCGTCGATCTCTTTTACCGCGCCGTCGGTCAGTTTCTGCAGATCGGTTTCGGCCTTCTTGCGGTCGTCCTCGGTCAGTTCGTTGGCCTTCTCCATCTTCTTGATCGCGTCCGCCGCGTCCCGGCGGGTGTTGCGCACGGCTACGCGGGCTTCCTCCGCGCTCTTGCGGATCACCTTGGTCAGTTCCTTGCGGCGCTCCTCGTTCAGTTCCGGCACGGTCAGGCGGATCACCTTGCCGTCGTTCGACGGGGTCATGCCCAGGTCGGATTTGAGGATCGCCTTCTCGACGGTTGGGATCAGCTTGGGATCCCACAGCGATATGACCAGCTGGCGCGCCTCGGGCGCTGCTATGTTAGCCAGCTGATTCAGCGGGGTTTGCGCGCCGTAATAGTCTACGACGATGCGGTCGAGCAGCTGCGGGTTCGCGCGGCCGGCGCGCAGCGCCGCCAGTTCGCGCTTGAGCAGCGCGGCGGTTTTGCCCATTTTATCCTTGGACGTGTCCAGCAGCGTTTTGGCGGGATCGGGCATTACGCTCGCCTCCTTGGTTTTGTTGCTTCCTATATTTTAACTGCGCGCGAGCGGATTGGCAAGGGGAGATTTGCGCGGGCATAACCAGAAACGACGCGCTCTTATATTAAGCTTGAGGGACGATTACGGCAGACGCGCCATGTTTGAAAACTCGCGAGGAGAAATAACGCGCGGATCGCTTGGGAAATGACGTTTGTTGCCAGTGATCAGATACGCGCGGGATGTTACCGCGACTTCATAGAATTTGCGGTCCGATTCGTCAATGAACGGCTCGTCTGTATGAAACCCGGAGATTACTATGCCATTGTCCGCAACGAGACTTAGAAGATCGTTTATATCGCTTTCCTTAAATGAGAATTTGGCTCGGCGCAAGACTCTCGCGTACTCGTCTATAATAGCCTCGCTCAGATATATAGTATGGTCTCCGCTTGCCGCCATTTCCGCCGCGCGCGCGGTTATCCCGGATAGCTTCATCAAAGCGAAGACCAGTACGTTAGTATCCAGCACGATATTCATTTAGGTTTGCACTGCGCGCGGGCAGCCGTGATTTCCGCGTCGATCTCTTCCTCCGTCATGTTATCCAGACCGTTTTCCACGGAATGCTTTTGCATCCGCTTGATGGCTTTCATAGCCCTCGCGCTTCGCAGGGCGTTCATCGTCTCCTGAAAGTCCGCGCCTGTGACGGGTATCATCACAGCCGCCGGCTTACCGTCTCGGGTGATGACGATCTCCCTCTCGCTCGGCAGCGATTCGAGAATCGTCTTTGAGTTGGAACACAGTTCGCTCTCCGTATAAAAGTTCATGGCGGCACCTCCCGGTTAACAGTATGCATAGCCTAAACCGGGTTGTCAATACCGCCCTCCATCCTCCGTTTTGCGTAAAAAGAGACCGCCTTGCGGCGGCCTCTATCGCGCGGCGCTAGTTAATTCACGCCTGTCGCGGCCTTGACCTCGTCGCTGTCCACGTTCGTAGAGTCCACCGCCATAACGCCGGTGTCGATATCCTTCATCTCGACCTCGCCGCCGTTAGCCAGCTCGAGCGCGATGCGCACGCCGTCGTAACCCATCAGGTACTGGCGCTGCAGCATTGTCGCAACGTTATACTCGCTGTCGCGGATGATCGTTTCCATCTCGGGCGAGAAGTCGAAGCCGACCATCGTCACATCCTTGCGCTCCGCCTCGATAAGGGCGGTCGCGAAGCCGACCGTCGAGCCGTTGTTGGGCGAGAAGAAACCCTTCAGGTTCGGATACGCGGTCAGGAAATCGTGTCCGAACTGGATCGCCTTGGAGATGTCTCCGTCGTTGACCTTGATATCGTCGGTGAGCAGCTTCCACGCCTGGGGCGCGTTCGCGGCCCAATACGCCTCGAAACCATCGATGCGCAGTTTGATCGTCTGCGATCCGGTCGAGCCGATCTGAATGGCGATCTCGGCGGCCTCGTCCTCTGCGATGCGCAGTTTCATCTTCTCGATCAGCGTTTCCGCAGCCAGTTCGCCGGCCTTGACGTTGTCGGTCAGCAGCGCGGCGCTGTAGTCGTCCGTATCGGCCTTGGTATCGACCATGACGATCGGGATGCCGGACTGGTAAGCGTCGGAGACCGCGTTGGCCTCCGCCTGGCTGTCGGCCACGGCGATGACGATCGCGTCGGCCATCGCGGATACGGCGTTCTGCAGCATCGTCATCTGCGACTCGATGTCAACCTCGTTGGGTATGCCCTGGATGGTCACGTTCACGCCCAGATCCTCGCCGGCCTGGGTCGCGCCCGCCTGCAGAACCGCCCAGTAAGCGTTCCCCAGCGCCTTGATGATAACTGTGATATTCTTGGGAGCGTCTTCGGCTACGGCGGCTGTCGCGGACAGCAGCAGTGCCAGCGCGACCAGCAGGGCAGTGAGTTTCTTCATACAGTTTGTCCTCCTATTTACTTATGTGAACCCCGACCGCGCGCCGCTTAAGCGCGCGGCTTGGGGATCCGACCCGCGCCTACGCGCTCTGGCGGTGCCGTCTGGCTTCCAGCGCGCACGCCGCCACCAGTATGAACCCGGTGATGGCTTGCTGGTAGAACGAACCGATATGGAACAGGTTTAATCCGTTGCGCAGCACGCCCATTATCAGCGCGCCTATCACGGCGTTAACGATGCTGCCCTCGCCGCCGTTGACCGATACGCCGCCCAGCACCGCCGCCGCGATGGCCTCCAGTTCGTATCCTGTGCCGGCGGTGGGCTGCGCGCTGGACAATCGCGAGGACACCAGTATGCCGCACAGCGCGGCGGAGAACCCGGACACGCAGTAGGCGAACATGCGCGTGCCGACCGTGTTGATGCCGGAAAGCTTAGCGGCCTCCGGGTTTGATCCGCACGCGTAAATCTGGCGGCCCACCTTCGACTTGCTAAGCACGACTGCCAGCATCGCGCCGTATACAAACGTGATTATGACGCTGTATGGCAGCCAGAAACTGGTCCGTCCGCCGCCCAGCACATAGAACGCTTCCTGAACCGCCTTGGACGGTATGTCGCGGGTGTAGATCGGGTTGCCATTCAGCCATACGTTAGCCAGGCCTCGGTACACCCACTGCGTGCCCAGCGTCGCGATAAACGGCACGATGCCCAGTATCTCGATCGTGAAGCCGTTGAGTATCCCGGTCAGTATGCCCATGCACAGCGACACCGGTATAGCCACCCACATCGGCACGCCCACGCGCAGCATCCATACGACCATGATCCCGGACAGCGCCATAGACGCGCCGGCGGATAAATCCGTGCCGCCGCAGATCAAGCAGAACGTCAGTCCGTACCCGATGATGGAGTACGTGACGACCTGCTGGAGCAGGTTGATCTGATTGGCTCTGAGCAGGAAGTTCGGGTTCCTAACGGCGAAGAAGGTGTACAGCAGTATCAGTCCCGATCCGGACAGCATCGCCTTCTTGGTCGCGACGCTTAGGTTGCTAAGCGCGCCCTGCTTGGGCTGGCTTACGTTTACTGCGGCGTTCATACGGCGGCAGCGCTCCTATCGTTCAGTGTCGGCGCGCTCTTGCCTTCCAGAAGATTGTAGCCCGCCGCAAGGTACAGTATCTCTTCCTGCGTGGTTTGTTTCGCGTCCAGCTCGCCGTTGATCTTCCCCTCGTGGATGACGATCACGCGGTCGCTCATGCCCAGTATCTCGGGCAGTTCGGAGGATATCATTATGATCGCGACCCCAGAGTCGCTCAGCTGGTTGAGCAGTTCGTATACCTCGAACTTCGCGCCAACGTCTATGCCGCGCGTCGGCTCGTCGATGATCAGCACGCGCACGTTGTTGCACAGCCACTTAGCCAGCACGACCTTTTGCTGGTTCCCGCCCGATAGATAGCGGGTGATCTGGCGCAGGCTGGGCGTCTTGACGCGAAGCAGTTGCTTATACTGCTCGGCGTTGCGCAGTCCCGCCCTGTCGTTGATGAAGCCCATCTTCGCCAGGCGCGGCAGGAACGCCATGTTGATGTTGTACTGCACGTCAAGCATCAGTGAAAGCCCGTCGCGGCGGCGATCCTCCGTGGCGTAGCCTATGCCGTTGGCGATAGCCTGCCCGGGCGAACGCACGCGCACGCGCTTGCCGCCCAGTTTCAACTCGATCGACTCGGCGCGGTCCGCGCCGAATATACATCGCATGATCTCCGTGCGCCCCGCGCCCACCAGTCCCGCAACGCCCAGTATCTCGCCTGCGCGGACATAGAGCCGATCGACGTCCACCTTGTATCTGGACGCGTTCAGCTTATCCTTGCGCCGCACCCCGACCGCTTCCAGCGCGACTGAGCCAATCTTTCGTTCATGCTTGGGAAACTTGCTGGTCATGGAGCGACCCACGATCATGTTCACCAGTTCGGGAGTGGTTATATCCTTTAGATAGCGCGTGCCGATGTACTGCCCGTCGCGCAGTACGCTCACGCGTTCGCAGATATGCCCCAGCTCCTCCAATCGGTGGGAGATGTACACCATGCCCACGCCTTTCGCGCGAAGCGTGTCGATTATCGCGAAAAGCTGCTGTATCTCTTTCTCGGTCAGAGTGGCGGTGGGTTCGTCGAGCACGAGTATGCGCGAGTTGAACGAAATGGCCTTGGCGATCTCGACCATCTGCTGCTGCGCTACGCTTAGCTGGCGCACGACGGTATGGGTGTTCAGCCCGATGCCCAGATCGTCGAGTATCTTCCGCGCCGCTGCGTGCATCGCGCGGTCGCTGATCACGGGTCCCGCCATCTTAGGCCTGCCGATGAATATGTTGTCGGCTACGGTCAGATGCGGGCACAGGTTCAGTTCCTGGAATATAATGGCTACTCCCAGTTCCTGCGCCTTTTTCGTGGAATCGATCTTGACGGGGCTGCCCTCGATGTATATTTGTCCGGCGTCGGCGCGGTACACCCCGGTCATGATCTTCATCAGCGTGGATTTACCCGCGCCATTTTCGCCGACCAGGCCGTGCACCTCGCCCTTATTTACCGATAAAGAAACGTTGTCCAGCGCCTTCACGCCGGGGAATGATTTACAGATTCCCTCCATGCGGAACAGTTCGCCGCCGCGCTGGCTCTCGTCCAAACGCCCACCCCCCAGTATTTGGCTGTTAATTATTCCTTCTGCGCATATGATATACGCGCCAACCATTGTTGTCAAGTTGTTTTTTGGGATGACATGGGGACATTGTATGACGGACTCGGCAAGAAAACACAAAAAATGCTGTATAGTTACACGATATTCGCTTCAACAACGGGCGCGGGCTTGCGTCCGTCCGGCCCGCGTGGTATAATATGATTGGTGATTTTTTCCGCTCGAGGCGGAAGAGCCCGTATCTTGTGACAAGGAGAAATGATTGTATGAAAAAGGCGTTATCCCTCGCGCTGGCTCTGGTTCTCGCGCTGTCGCTGTGCTCCGCCGCCATCGCCCAAGGCGCGGGCGATCTTGACTACATAACGGGCAAGGGCACGCTGATCGTCGGCATGACGCTGTTCCCGCCGATGAACTACTATGACCAGGCCACGGGCGAGTTTGTCGGATTTGACACGGAGCTGGCTTCGCTTGTGGGCGAGAAGCTGGGCGTGGCGATCGAGTTTATCGAGATAAGCTGGGACGCTAAGGAGATCGAGTTGAACTCCAGGAACATCGACGCGATCTGGAACGGGATGTGCATAACGGAGGAACGCGCCGCCAACATGTCGATGTCCGATCCGTACCTGATCAATACGCAGGTGCTGGTCATGAAGGCCGACAATGCCGAGGCCATACTCGCCGACATAAACGGCAAAACGGTGGTCGCGGAAGCCGGATCAACGGGCGAAGGCAAACTGCTGGGCACGGTTCCGGACGACGAGACGACCATAGTATCGCCGGTCGAGTTTTTCAAGGATGTGGAGTATATCCCGGCTGACTCGATGGCTAAGGCCGTGCTGGAGGTCAAGGCCGGGGCGGCTGACGCGGCGCTGGTGGACAGCGTAGCCGCGATCGGCATCATCACGCCGGAGTCCGACTTCACCGATCTCGTTATCAACATGGATAACAACTTCGGAGACCAGTTCTACGGCATAGCTTTCCGCAAGGGCAGCGACGTTACCGCCAAGGTCAACGAGATCATCGCCGGGTTTATAGCGGACGGTACGTTCGCCGAGCTGGCGGACAAGTACAACCTGTCCGACGCTATCATCAAATAGCGTCGGCGGACTGCGTCCGCAAGGGCGCGGCGGGAGCGAGCTTGCCAGTCGCGAGCCGTCTCGCCGCGCCGATTCTCGCGTGAAAGGCGTTGGGATATGAACGTGGTATTGCCGTCCCTGCTCGACGGTTTCGTGCTGAATATCCGCTTGTTCGTCACGACGCTGCTGCTGTCTGTGCCGCTGGGGCTTGTGATCATGTACGGCTCCATGACGAAGATACTGCCGATCCGATGGGTCAGCCGCCTGTTCGTATGGATCATCCGGGGCACGCCGCTGATGCTGCAGTTGATTATAGTCATGTATGTGCCCGGTCTGCTCCGCTGGCCTATTCAGGCGAAATCGCGCATGGGCGCGGCGCTCGCCGCGTTCGTGATCAACTACGCCGCGTATTTCTCCGAGATATACAGGGGCGGGATCGAAAGCATATCGGTCGGGCAGTACGAGGCCGGGCAGGTGCTGGGCATGACCAGGCCGCAGGTATTCTTCAGGGTGGTGCTGCTGCAGGTCGTAAAGCGCGTCACGCCCGCGATGAGCAACGAGGTCATCACGCTCGTAAAGGATACCTCTCTGGCGCGGATCATCGGCGTGACCGAGATCATCATGAGCGCGGACAGATTCACCAAGCAGGGGCTAATCTGGCCTCTGTTCACGACGGGATTATTCTTTCTGGCGTTCAGCGGACTGCTCACGATCTTGTTCCGATACGCTGAGGACAGGATGGATTTCTTCCGGGCTTAACCACCGATCGGTATTTTCCAGGCTTAATCGCCGACGCTTATCTTCCGGGCTTAACTGCTCGCCGTCTATCGCGTTAACTTAGGAGGGCCGCGCGTGTCCGTTTTGGTTGTGGAGAACCTTTCGAAGCGATTCGATAGTCTGGAGGTCGTCCGCGGCGTTGGCTTCTCGCTGAACAGGGGCGAGTCGCTGGCGATCATCGGCTCGTCCGGCAGCGGCAAGACCACGCTCCTGCGCTGCCTCAACGGACTGGAAACGCCCAGCGCCGGAAGGATACTCATTAACGGGCAGAAGCTCTTCGACGCGGACGATCCTCATTCCGAAAACCTAAAGCGCCGCCGCGCCAGCCGGCATTTCGGGCTGGTGTTCCAATCGTTTATTCTATTCCCGCAGTACACAGCGCTTGAGAACGTCACGCTGGCTGTGGAACTGAACGCGCGCAAGTCTCCCGAGTATCGCGCAAACCGCCGCGAGACGATCGCTTCTATTAAGAAAACCGGACTGGCGATACTGGACAGCGTAGGGCTGGCGGCGAAGGCTGGCGCGTATCCGCATCAATTATCCGGCGGCCAGCAGCAGCGCGTGGCTATAGCGCGCGCGCTGGCTCGCGATCCCGATATACTCTGCTTCGATGAACCGACCTCCGCGCTCGATCCCGAGTTGACCGGGGAGGTGCTGAACGTCATACGCGGGCTAGCCAGCCGGAACACTACGATGGTTATCGTCACCCATGAGATGGATTTCGCGCGTCAAGTCGCCGACAACGCGCTGTTCATCGATAACGGTGCGGCGATCGAGTACGGATCAGCCGATGAGGTAATCAGCCACCCGCGCGAGGAGCGCACCCGCCAATTCCTCGAACGATACAGCCAGCCAACCTGAACCGCGCCGGACTCGCGGCAATACTCGCGGCGGCGCGATCCAGTCGGCTGTAATCACTATGCCGGATCGTCAGTCCATGAACGCCTCGACGATCTCCGGGAACACCCATTCCAGCGTTAAGCGGTCTATCAAGCCGAAGCTCTCGCCTTTAGCGATATCGGTCACACCGTTGTCCCACAGCACGACGGGCACGTCATACTCCTTCGCCAGCGCGGAGAACTCCTTAGCCCATGCGATTCTATCCTCCAGATTGCCGTTCTTGTTCATCGCGCCCGTCTCGTCCATGATAACCGGAATCCCTTTGCCGACGAACAATCTATTGATGTTAGCGAACACGTCGCCCAGGTTGTTCCTTTGCGGGAACCGATCCGTGCCGTCCATCTTCAGCGCGAACTCATACGGCTCATACGCGTGGATGCTTACCAATATATATGGATCGTTCTCCGGCAGCGTCAGATGCTGGGCGTACCATATGCTGGCTGCCAGCGGCGTTAGCATCACAAGCCGCTTATCGTTATGTCCGCCGGACGCGCGCACCGTTGCCAGCGCCTCGTGGTTGAGCCGCGTGACCAGGTCGCGCGAGGCTTTCGTTCCGCCGTTCCACTCGCTTGGCGTGCCGTATGGGCGCGGCTCGTTCAGCAGGTTGAATATCAACCGCTCGCCGTATCCGCTGAAGCGTTCCGCCACTTGCGACCATATCGCCTTAATCTCGGCGACCGCCGCGTCCGCGTCTCCGTTGGCGATGCGCGGCAGCAGGTGGTTATCCTCGTGATGCGTGTCGATGATGACGTACAGTCCCGCGTCGAGCGCGTACTCCACGACCGTCTGCACCCTGTCCATGAATTGCGGATCGATCGCGTAAGATTCCTCGAAATCGACGATGTGCGGCTCCCACGAAACGGGGATGCGCACTACGTCCAGTCCCTTCGACTTCAGCGCGGCGAAGAGCTCCGGCCTGTGCCTGGGGTTGCTCCACGAGGTTTCGGTAGCCAATCCTCGCGCGCCGATCGCGTCGAGAGTGTTGCCCGCGTTGATACCCGCCGTCACCGCGCCGACGAACTCCTTGGGCGTTATCGGCTCGAACGTCTCGACGCGGCCTGTCAGCGGCGCGTACCCATCGGGGGCTGGCTCGACGTACTCGTTGAACTTCGCGCCCTCGGGCACGGGCGAAGCCGCGCCGGCGCTCTGGCAGCCGATCATCGCGGCTAACGATAGGAATAGTATCCTGCGGAATTGATTGCGCATGTAGTCCCTCCGTTGCGTCTTGCTGCCATGAGTATAACTAGGCGGGCGGGGTTTGTAAAGGAATCGTGCAACGGCGGGGGTGCGTCCTCGAGTATAAATATCGATACTGTAAACACTGCCCCGTTCCAGTATATCCCATGCCGGTAGCAGTTGACAGTATCCATCATTTTCCGATATAATGTAAGAAGTTTCGAGCGTTACCGTCCGGCGCGGGCTGTGGGCG
>JAIRSO010000087.1 GCA_031255415.1 Oscillospiraceae bacterium | reverse complement strand
AGGCTAACGTCTTGAGCGCATCGGCTCTCGAAACGATACAGATACCTCCCCTGACGAAAAGGATCAAACGTACAAATGAATATCACATAGCATGGTTTCAATTTGATATAGTCCATGCCCTTGCTCAAGTCATTAACATCTATGGCGCTACGGATAAACCTTGATCGCCTGGGCAGGTTGGGATTATTGCCGTTCTGCATCTCAACGGCAAACGACCGCTTGCCATCATCGTAAAACACATCCATCCGAACGCCATGCTTATCATACGTCGGCGAGATGGATTGCTGAACACTCGGCGGCGAGTGCAGCGGATCGTTATCCAACGTTTTGAATTGGATATGATGGATACGCACGCCTGGTAACATATACTGCAGAAGATCTACGCAGATAGTGGGATCCTGCTGCAGCACTGTTGACAGCATGAAATCGTCGGTGATACCGACCTTATCGATGCTGTCCTCGCGCCACTCCGGCAACCCTCGATAATCCGAAACATCATCCATCTCGATCGATGCCTCCCGCTCGCCCTACATTTATTATACCCATTCGCGCGCGTCCTTGCAACGGGATTTACGACTCGCCCGCAATTCGTCCGCCGCGCTTGACGGAGGACTCCGCGCAATATAATATGAGAATAACGACCAAAACGAGGCGGTATCTCAACGATGTCCATTATCCATAACCTGCTCTACGCGTGGTCGCACTACTCGTTCATCCGATACGCGCTCATAGGGGTGCTGTTGTTCGCGCCGATGGTGGGCGCACTGGGCACGCTGGTGGTCAACGGACAGCTGGCGTTCTTCTCGGACTCGCTGGGCCACTCCGCGCTGACGGGCATTGCGCTGGGATTGATGCTGGGCCTGCGCGCGCCGTTATGGGCGATGCTGGCGTTCGGGGCGGCGTTCGCTATCGCGCTGTGCGCGGTGAAGTCGCGCGGCGCGGCTTCAACCGATACCACCATAGGCGTGTTCTCGTCTACCGCTATGGCGCTGGGCGTGGTCTTGCTGTCGCTTAGGGGCGAGTTCGCAAAATATTCCAACTACTTGGTGGGGGACTTGCTGTCCATCTCGCCAGGCGATCTGCCGCCGCTGGGCGCGGCGCTGGCGCTCACCGCCGTGTACTGCGCGCTGCGGTATAACAAACTGCTGCTGCTCAACGCGAACCCCGCGCTGGCTAAAAGCCGGGGCGTGCCCGTGCGCGCGGTGGAGACGGGTTTCGCGTGCGTGCTAGCGCTGGTGGTGATGCTGTCGATACGATGGGTCGGCGTGCTGATGATCAACGCGATGCTGGTCGTTCCGGCGGCGTGCGCTAGAAACCTAGCCAGCGATACGCGCGGTTATCTCGCGTGGGCGACGTCGCTGGCGGTCGCGTGCGGGGTGGCGGGATTGGCGCTGTCGCTAGCGATCGGGACGGCGGCGGGAGCCACGATCGTACTGCTGTTAGCTGCGTGCTACGCGGGTTCACTTGCTATAGGCAGACGCTCGGGCGCGTGAGCGTTCACGCTGCCGGAAGTATGATGGTGAACGCGGAGCCGGAACCGGGCTTACTCCTGACATGCAGCTTCCCGCCATGAGACGACGCAATGATCCGCGCGATCGATAACCCCAGCCCGTGCCCGCCGGACTGGTTGTTCCGCGCGGAGTCGGCGCGATAGAACCTGTCGAATATGCGCGGCAAGTCCTGTTTGCTTATGCCGGAGCCTGTATCGCGCACCGTTATATGGCATTGATCGTTCTCCACGCGGCACGACAGCGACACGAACCCGCCCGGCGGGGTATACTTGACCGCGTTATCCACGAATATCCGCAGCGCCTGTTTTATCGCGGAGCGATCCGCCGTCAGCGTGCAGTCCTCCAACCCTCCGGTCTCAATGTGATGCCCCTGCGCGATCAGAGCGGTTTCACGCACGGCCTCCTGTATCAGCTCGACGGACGAAAACGGCTCCGGGTTGAGTTTGAGCGTGCCTTTATCGTGTCGCGCGAGGTAGAGCAGGTTCTCGACCAGTTCCTTCATCGAGCGCGTCTCGTTGCGTATCGCCTGGATCGATTCGTCGCGCACCTCGGGCGCGTCCTTGCCCCAGCGCGCGAGCAAATCCGCATAACCTTGCAGCACCGCGATGGGCGTGCGCAGTTCGTGCGACGCGTCGGATACAAACTGCTTCTGCCGGTTATAGGCGGACTCGATCCGGTCGAGCATGCCGTTAACCATCATAGCCAGGTTGCGCAGTTCGTTCTGCGTGCCCGCGACGTTGATACGCATAGAGAGATTCTGTTCGGATAATTGTTCCGCCGTATTCGCTATATGCGTGATGGGCGCGAGCAGCCGCGCGCTGACTCCCTGCCCCTCGTGCAATACCGCAAGCGACATAACCAGCCAGTACGCGGCTAGAGCGAAACCGCACCAGGCGAGTATCACCGCCGAGTCCCGCGCGTCCAGCCGGACAATATACTGGTCGAAATCCCGCGATACATATATATCCATCAGTTCAGGCCTGCGCGGATCGTTGTCCACGCGCCGCCACTCGACCGCCCAGCCTTTGGGCAGGCTCAGCCTGCTAAGCCCCTCGTCCGCGCCGCTGACGTAGACCTCGACCCCGGGCGAGGGCGAGTAATACGGATCGGACTCGTCCAAATCCATCTCCAAAGCGGCGGACACGCCTTCACGATAGCGCGCTTCGTACATCCCCCTGTGCATCCAGGCCACGGCTATCGCCACGATAAACGCGGCGGTGAACACCCTGCGCCCCAGCAGCAGCACGTGCGCCAACGCGATGCGCAGTTTGATCGAGAACCGGAGCGAACCCGCAGCGCGCGCGGACACGCGGTGCACTGCCGCGCTGAGATTATTAAACAGCGTCTCCGCGCCGACGCGCTCCGCACCCGATCCGCGCGCTGCATCGGGACGCGGCGCGGCTGGCTGCCGATCGGGAGACTTGCGCGCGCAGCCGCGCTTATCCCCGCCGCGCCTCCAGCGTCTCCGTCTGCCGCCCGGCTCGGGCGAGCGCTCTCGCGCCGCGCTGGACTTCATATCAATACCTCTCGTGCCGGAACATATACCCGACCCCGCGTATCGTATGGATATACCGCTCTCCGGCAGCCGCGTCTATCTTATTGCGCAGATAGCGGACGTAAACGTCCACGACGTTATTATCGCCGTCATACGAGTATCCCCATACGTTCTCCAGCAGAAAATCGCGGGTGAGCGCCTCGCCGGAGTGGCTCATCAGGCATAGCAGCAGATCGTATTCCTTCTTCGTCAGCTGCAGCGGCTGCCCGTCGAGCGCGGCCTCGTGGCTGCGCGGGGTAAGCGTCAGCGCGCCAGCCGACAGCGTCTCGCCGGAAACGCTCCTGCCCCGCGCTCCGCGCGCCAGCATGACGCGCATACGCGCCAGCAGTTCCTCGATCGCGAACGGCTTGGTCATATAGTCGTCCGCGCCCATGTCCAGCCCCATAACCTTATCGGAGATGTCGTCCTTCGCGGTAAGCATCAGTATCGGCAACCGCGATCCCTTTTCGGACTGCCTGATCCTGCGGCATACCTCTATGCCGGACAGCCCCGGCAGCATCAGATCCAGGATCATCACGTCGGGTTTCCACTCGGCGGCCTGAGCCAATCCGGCTCTGCCGTCGCCGACCACCTTCACCTGATAGCCTTCGTGGGTCAGTTCCAGTTCAAGGAATCGCGCGATCTTCGCCTCGTCCTCGACGACCAGCGCCTTGGGCATCGTTATCACCTCTAATAAAAGACGCAAGCCGGCGGCGCGTCCCGCCCCCGGCCCACTCTTTTTTTTAAGGGCTAGTCCACCGTGAACTCCCCACCCTCGCCGGAGCCGCCCGCGCCGCCTTCGTCCTCCTTGCCGGCGCTATCGAAGCCCTTGCGTATGTTGTCGGAGATGTTGTTGATCGTGTTATGCACGTTCTCCGCCGCGTTGCGCGCGAAGTGCGCCACGTCCTGCTGCGTGATGGCGCGCGCGTGTTTCTTAACGCCGATGTGGCAGCCGAACAGCAGCATCGCTATCACGCCCACGATCGTCAGGTGCGGAGCGAACATGAGGAATATAAGGTAGCACGCGACGGGCATGTTCATGACCGTTTCGTCGTTACGCGTCACCTCCAGGTTATTGTGGAACAGGATACGCATCACCTTCTCGATCAGATTGCCGCGCCTGCGCGGCATGGCCTTGTCGGTGCCGAAGCCGCCGTACTGCGCGCCGTCGTGCCCCTTGCGCGCGCACGCGTCGTAATAGACGTGCGGCGCGGCGCGGCGGATACGGTTCGCGCGCTCCAGTTCGATCAGCACGCGGGTTAGATCGCCGTCGAAGCGCTCGAGCATCGACAGCGCTTCCTCGTAGCTGACGTCCGCTTTCGAGCGGAGGTATTCCACCTTTTCCAGTATCTCGCTGTTAACGTCCGCGTTCATGGTTCGCCATCCTTTCGACATAGCCGGGAGCCTGGCCCGGATAGATGCGGTATTTGCCAACGACGTTAGTATATACCGTAATCGATCCCGGAGCTTGAGCAAACGGGGAAAGATTCATTAAAACGCGGTGAGAAATCGGATAAAAAACAGCGTCCTCGCAAGGACGCCGCGCTCGGCTCTCGGCGAGCCGCCCCAAACATGCCGCGATATGATCGGCCGCTCACTGCCGGACAACGTCCTTTGCCACCCTCAGCCTCACCATAGCCCTTGCGAGCATCGATTTAGCTAAAGCGTACTCGCGCTGGCTCTGGCGCTGGCGCAGGGTCTCCTCGGCGGCGCGGCGCGCCTCCTCCGCTCTACGCCGATCGATATCCTCAGGCCACTCGGCGGTTTGCAGAATCACCGTGACGGACTCGGGCAGTATCGTAACGAACCCGTCGCTGGCCGCGGCCTCGCGCGTCTTGCCGTCGATCGTGATCCTCAACGCGCCTTCCGACAGTATGACCACCTCGGGCTGATGCCCGGGCAGCACGCCGTATGAACCGTCCACGGTCGGGAACACGAGCGACTCGGCCTCGCCCTCGAAGAACTCGCGTTCCGGCGTGAGGATCGTCAGGCGGAACGCGCTCATACGGCTCGGCGCGCGTCGTCCAGATCGCCCGCCATGTAGAATGCGGATTCGGGCAGATCGTCGGCTTTGCCGTCCAGGATATCCTTGAACGACGCGACCGTATCCGCCATGGGCACGTATCGTCCCGGCAGTCCGGAGAACACCTCCGCAACAAACATAGGCTGCGACAGGAAACGCTGGATCCTGCGCGCGCGGTGCACGATGAGCCGATCCGCCTCGGATAGCTCCTCCATGCCCAGTATCGCGATGATGTCCTGCAGTTCGCGGTAGCGCTGCAGCGCGCCCAGCACGCCCAGCGCGGTCTCGTAATGAGCGCGGCCCACTATCGCGGGATCGAGTATCCGGCTGGACGAATCCAGCGGACTAACCGCCGGATAGATACCCATCTCCGACACCGACCGCGACAGCACCGTCGTAGCGTCCAGATGCGTGAATATGGACGCCGGAGCCGGATCGGTCAGATCGTCCGCCGGTACGTACACGGCCTGAACCGACGTAATCGCGGACTCGCCCGTCGACGCGATGCGTTCCTCTAGCGCGCCCACCTCGCTGGCGAGCGTCGGCTGATAGCCCACCGCCGACGGCATGCGCCCCAACAACGCGGAGACCTCGCTCCCCGCCTGTACGAACCTGAATATATTGTCGATAAACAACAGCACATTTTGCTTTAACGCGTCCCTGAAATACTCCGCGATGGTAAGCCCCGTCATCGCCACGCGCATGCGCGCCCCGGGCGGCTCGTTCATTTGCCCGAACACCAGCGCGGCTTTCTCCAGCACGCCGGACTTAGCCATTTCCAGCAGCAGGTCGTTGCCTTCGCGGCTGCGCTCGCCCACTCCGGTAAACACGGAGTATCCGCCGTGCTCTGTGGCTATATTGTGTATCAGTTCCAGAATCAGAACCGTTTTGCCCACCCCCGCGCCGCCGAACAGGCCGATCTTCCCGCCGTGCGCGTAAGGCGCTAACAGGTCTATAACCTTTATGCCCGTCTCAAACACCTGCGCGACGGGTTTCATCTGGTCGAACGAGGGCGGTTTGCGGTGGATGCTCCATCGATCGGACGCGTCGACGGGGCCTTTCTCATCGATAGGCGCGCCCAGAACGTCCACCGCTCGGGAGAGCAATCCTTTCCCGACGGGGGTGGTGATAGGGCCGCCGGTATCCTCGACGGGCATGCCCCGCGCGAGTCCTTCCGTAGCGCCCAGCGCGATGCATCGCGCGGCGCGTTCCATGTGCTGGCTGACCTCGATCGGGACGCGGCGCTCGCCATCGACGACGAACAGCAGGTTATGGATCTCGGGCAGCGCGCCGTCCGGGAAACTCACGTCGAGTACTGGCCCGACAATGCGCGTAACGGTTCCCGTCATTGCAGCCTCCGTTATTGTTTGTAATATGTATGATCATCTTCGCCGGGGAAGAACGCGCTAAGAGCATCCACCCGCCGCGCGGCCTCCCGCTTGGAGCGCCTCCGCTAGCGCAGTGGGCGTCTCCTCTTGGCTACCCCCCCGTCCCAGCCATAATCTCGATGATCTCCTGCGTGATCGCGGCCTGTCTCGCGCGGCCCCATTGCACGTTCAGCCGGCTCAGCATTTCATCGGCGTTATGGGTAGCTGCGTACATCGCGGTCATGCGCGCGAAATGCTCCGACGCGAACGCCTGCACCAGCGCGGAGTATACCCACCCTATCAAGTAATGCTTCACCATCATATCCAGCGCCTCAAACCTCGATGGATAATACTCCAGTCCATGCACGGGCGTTTCGATAGGCGCCGCGTCCATGAAATCCTCGCGCAATACGGGCAGCAGCCTGCGCGCGGTCGGCGCGAGAATCGAGCCGTTGCGCAGCTGCGTGTATACGACATACACGTTATCGAGCATATTCCTGCTAAACATATAACATAACTCGTTCGTGATCTCGCGCGCGTTGCGCAGCGTGGGATCCTGTATCACATGCTGATAATGCACGTCCGGATGCTGCCCTTTGCGGATGAAATACTCCGCCGCCATGTGCCCGATCGTGAACAGCGATCGCTTATCCGGGGGAGTCCGCTCCATCTCGGACTCGGCCAGGCGCAGCGCGTCGTGATTATACCCGCCGCATAGCCCCTTGTCTCCCGCTATAACGAGATACGCGGTGTTCTCGCCGTGCGGACGGAAGAACGGGTTGCTGGTGGGCGTAAACATGCTCTCCAGTATGAAACGTATGTTCGAGCGCGTTCGCTCAAACGATATCTCATTCTGGTCGTGCATGCGCGTCGCGCGCTTCATTTTAGCCGACGCGATAAGATACATCGCGCGGGTTATCTTGCGCGTGTCCTCCACCGCCCGGCGGTGATGGCGTATCTCCTGCAGCGCGCCCATCGTTAATCCCCCGTTCCGCCGGAGTCCAGCCCAGCCTCCCTGGACCACTCCTCCGCGGCGGTTCGCAGTCGCGCCTCGTCGGATTCGTCCAGCCGCTTCGCCGTATCGAGCCGCTTGATCACGGGCGCGTATCGCGCCGCGAGGAACTCGGGATACTCCTTCTTCCACCGTTCCAGATCGTTCATGGGGATATCCTTGGGCAGCAATCCTCGCGTCAATGTGAACAGCATCGCTATCTGCGCGGACTCCGGCAGCGGCGCGTGCGCATCCTGGCACAGCAGAGCGTCCAATCTCTCGCCGCGCGCGAGCATCTCCTTCGTGCTCCTGTCCATATCGGACGAGAAGCGGGAAAACACCTGCATCTCGCGATACTGCGCCAGCTCCAGCCGCAGCTGCCCGACGGCCTTGCGCATCGCGCCGGTCTGCGCCGCGCCTCCCACGCGCGATACGGACAGCCCGCTGTTCACGGCGGGACGATGCCCCTCGCGGAACAACTCGGAGTCCAGGAATATCTGCCCGTCGGTGATCGATATAACGTTTGTCGGAATATAAGCGGATATATCCCCGCCCTGCGTCTCGATGACGGGCAGAGCGGTCAGCGATCCGCCGCCCAGCTCATCCGACAGTTGCGCGGCGCGCTCCAGCAGCCGCGCGTGCAGATAGAACACGTCGCCGGGGTACGCCTCGCGTCCCGGCGGCCTGCGGAGCAGCAGCGAGAGCGTGCGGTACGTGACTGCGTGCTTGCTCAGATCGTCGTAAACGATGAGCGCGTCGCCTCCGTCCGCCATGACCCGCTCCGCCATCGCGCACGCGCTGTACGGCGCGATATACTGCATCGTAGGCGAGTCGGACGCGGTCGCGCACACCACGCAGGTGTGTTCCATCGCGCCGCGCGCGCGCAGCAACTCGACGATCTGCGCGACCGACGAGGCCTTCTGCCCAATCGCGACATAGAAGCAGGCGACGCCGCGCCCCTTCTGATGGATAATAGAGTCGATCGCGATGGTCGTCTTGCCCGTCTGCCTATCGCCGATGATCAACTCGCGCTGACCCTTGCCGATGGGTATCATAGCGTCGATGGCCAGCAGCCCCGTCTCCAGCGGACGCGAAACGGGCTTGCGCGCGAGCACGGTCGGCGCGGGAGCCTCGATCGGGCGCAATCCCTGAGAGTGTATAACCAGCCCGCCGTCCAGAGGCAGACCCAGCGGATCGACCACGCGACCCATCAACTCGCCGCCCGTGGGCACGGACAGCACCTGCCCCGTGCCCCACGCGCGCTGCCCGTCGCGCACCTTCGCCTCTCCCCCGGATTGATCCGACAGCATCACCACGCCGACGGACTCCTCCTCAAGGTTCATAGCGATGCCGTAGCCGCCGCCCTCGAACTCGACCATCTCGTTCAGGCGGCAGCCGGACAGCCCCGATACCGACGCGACCCCGTCGCCCGTGCGCAGAACCTTGCCCGCGCCGCGCACGATCGTGGACGGCTCGACCTTATCCAGCCTCTCGCGCAGAGCGTCGCCCACGGACGCGAAGTCGTCGCGCCGCCGCCCGTCCAGGCTATGGATAGGCTCCAGCCCGTGCAGATCGCGCGAGACGGCGGTCAACTGGGATCGTATGGAGCCGTCGTATGTAACCCCGTCTATATCCACGGCGAGCCCGCCTATCAGCGATGGCTCGACGGCCTCGCGCAGGTCCAGCTTCTGCCCCAGCTTCGCCTCGAAGCGGCTTCTCAAAACGTCGCGCTGTTCGGCGCTCAATGGAAACGCCGTCCTGATGACGCCAGACTTCATCGGCTCACAACCTCTCGATCAGCGCTTCCACCAGCCGCGTGTGATCCTCGGCGGTGATGCCGCGGCCTATCAGTTTTTCGGCCATGATCACGGCGAGGTCGGCGGCCTGGTCGCGCAGAGCCTCCTGCGCCTGCACGCGCATCTTCTCGATATCGGCCTGCGCGTCCGCGCGGATGCGCTTGATATCCTCCTGCGCGCGCTCGGTGATCTCCGCAGCGCGCAGTTCGGCGGTTTTCGCGCTTTGCGCTATCGTGTCGTCCGCCTTGCGCCGCGCCTCCTCCAGCATCCGCTCGCTTTCGCGCCGGAGCGACTCGGCTTTAGCCCGCGCCGCGGCCGCGCCGTCTAGCTGCGACTGCACCATGCCCTGGCGCTTCGCCATGAACGCGCGCACGGGTTTATATAATAGGAAATACATCGCCGCGCCCAGTATCGCCGCGTTGAGCATATGCAATGCGATCGTCGCCGGATTGAACATATCAGCCATCGAGGCAAACCTCCGTCAAACCCGCCCGCCCAGTATGAATATCGACAGTATGGAAACCAACAGCCCGTATATGGCGACGGTCTCCATCATGATCATGCCGATCATCAGCGTGGAGTTGATCTTGCCGGACGCTTCCGGCTGCCTGGCCAGCGCGTCTACCGCGTGCGCGGTGGATATGCCCATCCCAATGCCGACCCCGCACGCCGCCAGCCCGTACAGTCCCGCGCCTATCGCGATTAATCCCAACACCGGCATCTAACCCGCCCCCCTATCCTGTTATTCCACAGCCTCGCCGATATACATCAGCGGCAGCAGCCCGAACACAAACGTCTGTATAGCCACATGCAGCACGTTGAAGTACGCGCCCAGCGCGGCGGGAACCAGCACCGGAGCCACTGCGTACAATAATTTCATTATTACGCCGCCCGCTAGAACATTCGCGAAAAGACGCACGGCCATCGAGAACGGCGTAATCAGATCGGTCAGTATTCTAATCGGGGCGACTCCCGCCATCGGCTTCGTCCACGCCAGCGCGCGGCCTTTGATCCCCTTGACCCGCACCGCCGTAACGTTCACCATGATGAACGCGCATAATCCCAGCGCCAGCGTGCAGTTGATATCGTCGGTGGCGGGCGGCAGGCCGAACAGCTCTATCACGGTCGTCATGAACACGTAGACCATCAGCGTTAGCACGGCGGGAGCGGCTATCTCCGCCGCGGCCTTCGACTGCGCGTGTTCCGCGCCCAAGCGGCTGGCGGCGAAGTCGTGCGCGCCGCCCACGATCAACTCGCACAGCGCCTGAAACCCTTTCGGCGCGCCGCTGAAACGGTTGATGCGAACCCTGGCGATTATCATCAGCGCGATAAGCGCGGCTATGACCATCCAGGCGATTATCACCGACTGGCCGACGTTGACCGCGCCTATGCGGAATGGTTCGGGCATGATGGAGACCTCGGGCACCCGCGTTCACCTCCGCGCGTATAGAAAATCGAATGGCGGGTGTACGCCGCGTACAACGGCGCGCGCCATCCGATTCACGCTATTGTAACTCTATGCCCAATGGCAGTCAATGGTGCATTACGCTGAATAACGCTCGCCGGTTTGTATACCTATAGTAATATTCTCACGAGAGCGGTATGATATGCATATAGAGGTCGATATCGAGGAGCGTGGGACGCGCGCCGTAGCACGAGAACGGGACGCGCCACGAAGAGCCTTCCCCCTCTTGACTTCGCGCGCTTTTTGATGCATACTCCTGCTTAACGGAACGCATGCTGACCGGAGGAACGATATGGATTCATTAGCTCTGGCGCTGGCGGCGGGCGAAGGCCAGCGCATGAGAAGCGATATCCCAAAGACGCTGCACCCGATTTGCGGCAAGCCGATATTATGCCACGTGATGGATACCGTGGGCTGCGTGTGCAATCAGGTCGTGCCGATACTGGGTCACGGCAAGGATCAGATACTCGCGCGGCTGGGCGATATCCCGCACGCGGTGCAGGATTTCTCAACGGGCAAGGGCACCGGGCACGCGGTCATGTCCGCCGCGCACATACTAAAGGATAAGAAGGGCGCGGTCATAGTCACGGCGGGGGATATGCCGCTGGTGACGGAGCTATCCTACCGCTCGCTGGCGCAGTGCGTGCGCGAAGGCGCGGCGGCGGCGCTATTATACGATATAGTGGACGATCCGTTCGGATACGGACGCGTGATCATCGACAGGCGCGGACGCGTGACGGGCGTTGTCGAACAAAAGGATCTCACCGAACAGCAAAAGGGTATCCGCGCGGCGAACGCGTCCGTCTACTGCTTCGACGTGGACGCGCTGCTCTGGGCATTGCCCCAACTGACCAACCACAACGCCGCGAACGAGTATTACCTAACGGACGCGATCGGCGCTCTGGCGCGCGCCGGATACACGGTGACCGCCGTCCAGGCGCAGGATCACGACGAGGTGCGCGGCGTAAACACGCGCGTTCAGCTAGAGGAAGCGGGTCGCGTGCTCCGCTCGCGCATCAATATGGAACACATGCTCTCGGGCGTTACGATGATCGACCCGCGATGCACATACGTTGACGCGGACGTTAAGATAGGCTATGACGTTACGATATACCCGGGCGTGGCTCTGGAGGGCGAGACGACCATCGGCCCGCGATGCACGCTGTACCCCGGCTGCCATCTGCGCGACGCTCATATCGGCTCGGACTGCGTGCTATACGGCTCGCTCATCGAGAACAAGATCATCCCCAACGGCACGACCCTGAGGCGATCGTGATATTCCTCAACCGATTCGCCCGCCCTCGGATCGACGCTTTGATACTGGGGCTGGGCAATCCCGGCATGGCATACGCGCATACCCGGCACAACGCCGGGTTCGACGCGTTGGACGCGTGCGCCGAAAAGACGGGCATAATGGTAAACCGCACCCGCTCTAGAGCGTTAACCGGAAGCGGAGCCTGGCGGGACAAACGCGTCGCGCTGGCTAAACCGCAAACATATATGAATGATTCCGGCTTCGCCGTATCGGGGCTGGTACAATGGTACAAACCGGGCATAATAATAGTGATATACGACGATGTGGATCTGCCGCCGGGCGCGCTGCGCGTACGCGGATCAGGCTCGGCGGGCACGCATAACGGCATGCGCTCGGTCATAACGCATATGGGCGGCGAGGATTTCCCGCGCGTGCGGGTGGGCATAGGCAAGCCCCCGCCCGGATGGGATCTGAAAGACTGGGTGCTGTCGCGATATACGGACAAGGCCGAGGCCCAGGCCGTCGCCGAAGCCAGCCGTCTAGCCGCCGACGCGGCTCTAATGATCGTCTCGGACGGCGTGGAACAGGCTATGGCCCGGTATAACAAGAAACACATCGGAATAAAGTAATTCAGTTATACTCCGTTCAGATTTTCCCGGAACCGCGATGGATTCGCGCAGGCCGCCAAGCTGGCGGACGAGACGGGCTGCGGGTTCGTTAGCGGCAATGGATATATCGTTTATAAGGGGGGAACGGATGCTGGACGCCCGGGCTGAGCGGTTTGGGGGAGGAGCGGCCTCCGCCGGTCCGCTGATTCAGCCGTTGCTGGAAGACCCTGAGTTCCGCAGGTTCGCGCTGACCGTCGCGGATCGACGCGCCGCGCTGGCATACGCGATGGCCGAATCCCAAAAATCATATATTGCCGCCGGGCTGCGCAAGAGCGTGTCCCGGCCGATACTGTATATCGCGGCGACGGAACAGCAGGCTCTGCGCGCCGCAGGGGATATCACCCAATTGCTGGGGGGCGGCGTGTCGCTGTTCCCGCCCCGGGAGACGACGTTCTACCACGCGGCGGCCTCCAGCCAGGAGGTCGCGTATAGGCGCGTGGAGACGATGCAGGCGGTGGCCTCCGGCAAGGCAGCGGTGGTAGTCGCGTCGGCGGACGCTCTGCTGACCCGGCTCCCGCCCCGCGAGGCGTTCGCGTCGTTCATGATCACGCTGTCGGTCGGCGCGAACATATCCCCAAAGACGCTGATCGAGCGGTGCGTTGGGATGGGTTACGAGAGAGTCGAGCGCGTCGAGGCGAAGGGGCAGTGCGCGCTTCGCGGCGGCATAATGGATATTTATCCGACGAACGCGGCGGACGCTCTGCGCGTTGAGTTCTTCGATGAAGAGATAGACTCTCTGCGCCTGTTCAACGCGGAGTCCCAGCGCAGCCAAACCAACTGCCGGGAGTGGACGATCTCGCCCGCGTCCGAATTACCCTTGACCCGGGAACAGGCCGCCGCAGCAGCCGATAGGCTGGAGGAATCGCTGCTTGAGGCCATGAGCAGGCAAGGGCGCGCCGCTTCGCGCGGCAAGGCTAAGGCGCGGGCGGGTATATCGGACGACATAGCCGACTCCCTCTCTATGCCCGCGCTGGACGATATGCGGGTGGATTACTTCACCCGCGCGGGCACTCAGGAGGCGAAGCTGTCGCAATATGTCCAGCGCGCGGCGGAGATGATCCGCGCTGGAGCGTATCCCGCAGGCGTGGAGCAGTATATGCCGTACTGTTACCCGGACGCGGAGACGCTGCCCGACTGGATGGGCGACTCGATCGTGATACTCGACGAGCCGGACAAGATACGCGAACGGTGCGTCATCAGCATGCAATCCTTTGTCGAGTCGTTCAAGGCCGCGCTGGAGCGCGGCGAGGCTCTGCCCGAACAGGCTTCACTGCTGGCCGATCCAGTCGAGTTGTTCGACGGGCTTCAAACCGCGCGGGAGAACAGGCGCGGGGTGGCGATGTTCAGCGCGTTTCTGCGAACCACGGCGGGGATAGAGCCGGATTACGTGAGCAAACTGGAAGGCGTAGCCGCAGCGGAGTATCAAGGCAACACGCGAGAGCTGGCTGCCGATCTTCGCAAGTGGCGCGAGAGCGGCTATCGGGCCGCGATATTAATCGGCGGAGCGGCGCGGGGCAGACGGCTCGTCGAATCGTTATATGACGCGGGGGTATCATGCGAACGCCCCGAGGACGAGGCCAGGCTTAACTCGCAGTTGACGCTGATACCGCGCGTGCTGCCCGCGTCGTACTCGCGCGGGTTTAT
Organism: Oscillospiraceae bacterium; assembly: GCA_031255415.1. GTDB lineage: Bacteria > Bacillota > Clostridia > Christensenellales > Aristaeellaceae > BNUH01. The sequence continues at coordinate 16,756 of JAIRSO010000087.1, read as the reverse complement.
CATGCCCGGCGCGAGGCTCGCGCTGTTGGCGGAGTCGGATGTGTACGGCGGCGCTCTGCGCAAAGCCCGGCAGATGAAATCCAGCGGCGAGAGGATCGCCGCGTTCACCGATCTGAAGGTGGGCGACTACGTCGTGCACGAGTCGCACGGCGTGGGCCAGTATCGCGGCACGGTGCGCCTGTCCAGCGAAGGGCGCTGGCGGGATTATATATACATCCAGTATCAAGGCGCAGATAAACTATACATCCCCACCGACCAGATGGATCGCGTGCATAAGTACATCGGCGGGGACGCGAGCGCGCCGCGCCTGAATAAACTGGGCGGCAGCGAATGGAAGAATCAGAAGGCGCGCGTCAAGCAATCGATCCGCGCGATGGCCTTCGATCTGGTGCGGCTGTACGCGAAACGCGCCTCGACGCGCGGGCACGCGTTCAGTCCAGACACGCCTTGGCAGACGCAGTTCGAGGAGTTCTTTCCATATGAGGAAACCCCGGATCAGCTTCAGGCCGTGGCGGACATCAAGCGCGATATGGAAAGCCAGATCCCTATGGATCGCCTGCTCTGCGGCGACGTGGGTTACGGCAAGACGGAGGTCGCGCTGCGCGCCGCGTTCAAGGCCGTGATGGACGGCAAACAGGCCGCCATACTCGCGCCTACGACCGTTTTGACGCAGCAACATTATCATACTATACAGGAGCGGTTCAGGGGCTTTCCGGTGCGGTGCGAGTCGGTCAGCAGGTTCAAGTCGCACGCGCAGATCAAGGCGATACTGAAGAAACTGGAGGCCGGGGAGATCGATATACTCGTTGGCACCCATCGTCTGCTGGGCAAGGACGTAAGGTTCAAGTCGCTGGGTCTGCTGGTCGTGGACGAGGAGCAGAGGTTCGGCGTGGCGCACAAGGAGACTATTAAGAATATGCGCGCGTCGGTGGACGTTCTCACGCTGTCCGCGACCCCGATACCACGCACCCTGCACATGTCGATGGTGGGTATCCGCGACATGTCTTTGCTCGAGACCCCGCCGGAGGAGCGTTATCCCGTCCAGACCTACGTGCTCGAGTATTCCGATGGGATCGTGCGCGACGCGATACTGCGCGAGATGGGGCGCGGCGGACAGGCGTACATGGTGTATAATCATGTGGAATCGATCGAGCGGATGTATCAGCGCGTGCGCGACTTGGTGCCGGAGGCGCGGATCGCGGTAGGCCACGGACAGATGCGCGAGCATGTGCTCGAGGATGTGATGGTCGATTTCTACGACGGCAAGTACGACGTTCTGCTGTGCACGACGATCATCGAGTCCGGTTTGGACGTGCCGCGCGCTAACACGTTGATAGTATGCGAGTCGGATCATTTCGGGTTATCGCAGTTATACCAGCTTCGCGGGCGCGTCGGACGATCCAACCGCGTGGCTTACGCCTACCTAACGATCCAGCCCGACCGCGCGCTGAGCGAGACCGCCGACAAGCGACTTCAAGCTATACGCGAGTTCACGCAGTTCGGGAGCGGGTTCCGCATCGCGATGCGCGACCTGGAGATTCGAGGCGCGGGCAATCTGCTTGGCGCGGAGCAGCACGGGTTCCTGTCCGCGATTGGTTATGATATGTACTGCAAACTGCTGGAGCAGACGGTGCGCGAGATTCGCGGCGACTACGCGGGCGATCCGGAGCCCATCGAAACGCGCGTCGAGCTGCACGTAGACGCGTTCCTGCCCGGCGCGTATGTCGAGGACGAGAACCAGCGCATCGAGTTATATCAGAAAATAGCCGCTCTGCCCAACCGCGTGGTTCGCGAAGATCTGGAGGAAGAGCTGACCGACCGGTTCGGCGAGATACCGCCCGAGGCGAGATCCCTGCTGGACGTTGCGTTACTAAAAAATCTCGCCAATCGATTAGGAGTAGACCTGCTCACGCGGCGGGATGATATAGTGAGGATGCGTTTCGCGCCGCTTGCCAGGCCTGATCCCGGCAAGCTGATAGCCGCGATAGCGCGCGCTGATCCCCGGCTGTCGATGAGTTCCGGGACGCAGTACGCGATGGTTCTGCGCGGCGCGCGCGGCGCGGACGACCGCGCTCTGGCGGACGCGCTAAGGACGATCGAGAAGGTCATCGAGTATATGGAAGAAGAAGAACCGGCGCGAAAGGAAAACGCATGATGGCGCATATTAGGGATTTCGCTGGCAAGCGCGTGCACATGATCGGCATTGGGGGCAGCAGTATGTCGGGTCTGGCGGAACTGCTGATGAAGCGCGGCTACCGCGTGTCGGGCACCGATCGCGACGAGGGTTATATGCTGGACATACTGCGCCGCGAGGGCGCGCAGGTGACGATCGGGCACAACCCGGACGCGGTCAACGGCGCCGATCTGGTCGTATACACGGCGGCTATCCCTCCAGACAACCCAGAGTTGGCGCGCGCGGCGGAGCTTGGGATCCCCACGCTCACCCGCGCCGAGTTATTAGGCCAGCTTATGCAGGGTCATGAGCAGGCCGTGGGCGTATGCGGCGCGCACGGCAAGACCACCGCGTCCGCTATGCTGGCTCAGGCTCTGACCGGATCGGGATTCGATCCGACCGTGCATCTGGGCGGGCGGTTCGACGCGATAGGCGGGAGCACGCGACTGGGCGACGAGCGGGTGTTTGTGGCGGAGGCGTGCGAGTTCAACGCGAGTTTCCTGCAGCTGCGTCCGACCATAGCGGTCGTGCTGAACATCGACGCGGATCATCTGGATTATTACCGGGACATAGAGCACATACAGGAGACGTTTGAGGAGTTCTCGTCGCTGCTGCCGCCGGACGGAACCGTGATCGGCAACGGCGACGATCCTCGCGTCCGCCAACTGATGGATCGCGCTAGATGCCGGACCGTCTCCTTCGGATTGAACGATAACAACGACTGGCGTCCCGACGGGCTGATACTCGACGAGCGTGGACGGCCTAGGTTCGGCGTGATACATAACGGCGAGCGAGTCGCGAGCGTATCGCTGGCGGTGTACGGCGAGTTCAGCGTATACAACGCGCTGGCCGCGCTGGCAGCCGCGGTCGAGTTAGGCGCGGAGCCGGAGCGCGCAGCAGCCGCGCTGAACGCGTTCCAGCCCGTTCACCGGCGTTTTGAGATAACGGGCACGGTGGACGGCGTGACGCTGGTTCACGACTACGGACATAATCCGCCCGAGATGCGCGGCGCGATGCGCGTAGCCGCGATGCAACCTCACAATCATTTATGGGCGGTGATGCAGCCTCACACATACTCGCGCCTGAAGAGTTTATTCGCCGACTACATCCACTGCTGCGACGAGGCGAACACGATTCTCGTCACGGATATATTCGCCGCGAGGGAGGTTGATCCAGGGGATATCCACGCGACGACGCTGGTTGACGCGATGCGCAAGGACGGCGTTGACGCGGTATACACGCCTACATTCGACGACGCGGAGCGGTATCTGCGCGAGCACTGGGCAGCCGGGGATCTCGTGCTGACGATGGGATGCGGGAATATCAACCTGCTCAACGCGCAGATCCAGGCGCATGGGGATAGTCCCGGGAGGTAGACCGAAACTAGGGAGAGGAAGCGTTCCACGCAAGTGCAGACCATAGCGACAGAGGGGCGTTCCACGCAAGTACAAACCATAGCGACAGAGAGGCGTTCCACGGAAGTGCAGACCATAGCGACAGAGGGGGCGCTCCACGCAAGTACAAACCATAGCGACAGAGGGGATGTTACTACAAAAGAGACCGTTCCCCCCGAACGCATACCAGCCGCTAATCCGCGCATATCCTCGCCCTTGCGCGCATAAGGTTCCCAGTAGTTACCCGCATGCGGAGAAACATCCGGCGCGGCATACACCAACCGCCCGCATGCGCGGCGTGGGGAGGAGTCAACTTTATGGATATGCAGATCGTTCGCAACAATGTGGCATTCGAGCGCCTGATCAGCGAAGCGAATGAGCAAACCGTCGTCGAGGGCGAGGTCGCCTTGCCGGGCGGGATCCGGGACGAGGCCCACATCCTCCACACGGACGCGCGGCTGACGATCGACGACACCCAGATACTCACCGACCGCATCGCTGTAAACGGCACGGTGGTATTCCAGATACTCTACACACAGGGCGACGCGAAACCCCGCGCGCTGGAAGCCTCCAGCGCGTTCACCCATCAGATGCCGCTGCCCGGGATCGATACGCACGCGAGGCTGTCCGCGTCCGGCGGCGTGCTGGAAGCGCGCAGCCAGGCGGTATCGGGTAGGCTGCTGCTGCACGCCGCGCTGGCTATCAACGCTCGCGCGCTGATGCATACGCCTCTGGCGGTGGTCTCCGGCGTTACAGCCCTGCCCGGGCTGGAGAGCAAGACCGCCTCCGTAACGTTAACGCGGCACGTGGGCGAGGCAGCCTCGACCACCATGCTCCGCGAGGAGTTCGACTTACCCGCCTCCGCCGGGATATCGGAGACGCTGTACGCCCGAGCGTATCCTTATGTGCGCAAGGTCCTCTCGTCGAACGGAAGCGTCAACGTCAGCGGCGACCTATCCATCGACGCTTACCATGTGTCCGCTCTGCCCGATAAACCGCTTGCCATCACCCATCACGTGATACCGTTCGACGTGAGCATGGCCATCGCCGCTGCCGACGGCGAGGAGGTTAACGTGAGGGTCGGGCTGAAGGATATCGCGGTGTCCAGCGTTGACGCGGGCGAAGGCGCGAGAGTGCTCCGCGCCGAGGGCTTGATCAAAACCGAGGCCTCCGCGAGCAGGGAGGATACCATCGAGACGCTAGCCGACGCTTACACGCTGTCCGGCGATATGGTGACGCTGGCTAGAGAATCCGTAGCGCCCGTCGCGCGCGAGGTCGCCGCGCAATCCGTGCAGTCCGGCAAGCTGATGTTCGAGCTGCCCGACGACGCGGCTCCCGTGCGCAGCGTGCTCGCAGCGTATATCAACCCCATCGTAGCCGAATCCAGCGCGCTGGGCGACCGCCAACGCGTGACCGGAGCGTTGCACTCGACCGTCGTGTACCTGCCCTTCGGCGGCGACGCTCCCGTATCCGCCAGCACGGACGCCCCGTTTGAGGCTCTGTTCCAAGGCGCTCTGCCCGCCAACTCGTGGATCAGCGTAGACGCGCAGGAGGTCGAGGCCGCCGCGATCACGGCGGATCGGGTCGAATTATCATACCGGATGTGCCTGGACGCGGACGGCTACGAGCTGGGCAGCGCGTCGCTCCCAACGGACGTGACCTCCCAGCCCGCGCCAACGGGCAAGGGCGGCGTCGTGATCGTGTACCCCAGCCAAGGTGATACGCTGTGGGATCTCGCGCGCAAGTACCGCGTCACGCAGGAATCCATCCAGAAGATCAACCCGAACCTCAAGGCGGTGCAGGCCGGAAAGCCCGTGCTCGTGTTCCAGCGACAGCGCGCGTAACGCGGCGCGTTCCGCCAATTTAAGTCAAACCTGTAAACTCGCGGCGGAATATGCCGCGAGTCTTGTTTTTTATAGCGCGCGGGGGCTATAATAGAAAAGGACGGCGTGGACAAGCGCCGCCAAGGAGGCGTCTATGTACACCGTCATGCTGGTAACGGATCAACCGCGAGTGCTGTCCAACTTCGAACGGTTCGAGCGATGGGAAGAACTGGGCTATACCCAGCCCCTGCTGTTCACAAACGCGGCGGACGCGCTCGCCGCGCTGACCAGCCGCGCCGTGCACGCGGTGAGCGTGGACGTGCCTCCCGAAGAAAGCGCGGCGCTGTACGACCGTCTGCACGGGATGAGCATGTTCTTCCTGGAACCCGTCTGCGATCCCGACGCGCTGTCCGCCGTGCTGGAGCGCATGACGCGGATGATAGAGGCGCGCGCCGCGGCCTCGTCCAGCGCGCAAACCCCCATGCTGCGCGAAACGTTCTTCCAAACCCTGCTGGACGGACTGATGCGCTCCCAGAGCGTGATGCGCAATCGGCTGAACATGCTGGGGCTGTCCGCCGCGGCCGACGCGCCGTGCCTGCTGGTCACGCTGCGCATGGAAAACGGCGAGGAGTATCTGCGCGAGGTCTGGCGCTATGGACGCGCGAGGCTGACTATGGCTCTGCGCAAGTTCTTCCAGCGCGACAGGGAATCTATCGCGTATACGCTGAGCGGACTGCGCGCCGGATCGATGCGGCTGCTGGCCTGCCCGCTCGTGGATATGGAAACCGCCGCGCTGCGCTCGATCGCGATGGGTTATGTGAATCAACAAATCTCGCGCGTTGAGGAATTCCTCGGACTGGATCTGCGCGCCGGATCGGTCGAGGAATTGGACGGGCTTAAGGCTCTGCTGCGAATCGCGCCGCATGAATGACCTGGGCAAACTGACGCTGATACTGCTGCCGCTGATGGCGCTGGGTGCGGTTCAGATGATATTCGCGGCAAAGCGGCGCGGGAAACTGCCCGCGAAATTCGCCGCGCTGTTCTTCGCGAGCGGCGCGGTAACGGTCGCGTTCGCCGCCGCGTTGTGGATAATCGGCGCGCGGATGCTGTCGGCATGAGGATGTTTTATGGATGATCACGACGCGCGGGATCTGCTCGCGCTGGACTCCGCGCCGGACGGGCAAACCGCTTCGAGAAACTGGATGGCTCCGCGAGGCGCGGCGGGCTGGATAACAGCCGCCGCTATAACCGTTATGTGCGCCTGGATGGGACTGCGGCTGGCTCCCGCGCTGGCCTTGCCCACATTGGCGCTGATGTTGCCCGCGCTGATACTCTGGAGCGCAAGGCGCGGCGGAGCAATCGCCGCTATATTGGGGGCCGCCGCGCTTACCATCGGCGTTGGATACTCCACCCCGGCTTGGACGATCGGCTGCGCGCCCTTGGTATTATTGCCCGCGATAGCGTTCCGTTATGTATGCGCTAGAAAGCGGCTGAACTTCTCGACCGCGTGGCTCGGCTGTTTCGCGTGCCTGCTGGGCGGGGCGCTGCTTGCGTTCAGGATCGTGTGGATCAGGCTGGGGGATAGTCCGGTCACATACGCGCTGGACGCTCTGGAGCGTTGGTTCGGCTCGTCGCCGCAGGCGGGCGCGGCTCTGCTGGAAGCGTATCGGTTCGGGCTGGCGAGGATCGGCGGCGAACCGTTCGCGCTGAGATTCGGCGAGAGGATATGGATCGCTCCGTCGCAAAGGAGCGAGCTTATCAACAGCTTGATCTCCACTCTGAACGTACTCGCGCAGTCGTATCTGCCCACCGCGTTCATATCCGGCTCGGTGCTGGGCGCTACGCTGTGCGCGGCGGTCTCCCCGGACGGAAGCCCGAACGGCGCGCCTCCGCTCGCGCAGTGGCGATTATCGTTCAAAGGCCCGGCTGGGATATTCATGTCGGTCGCGGTGGCGCTGGCGATACTCAACCTGCTTTCCGGCGGCGCGTTCGCGATGGCCTCCGCGCTGGCGGTCGCGGCTGTCCAGACCGCGCTGCAGATACAGGGCGCGGCGGCGGTCGAGTCCCGATTACAAAGGCACGGCGCGCCGCTAGCCGTTCGCCGGATCGTTATCGCGGCATGCTTTGTCATACTCGGCATATTCCTTACTATACTGGGATTGATCGTCTCACTTCGGCACATGCGCCAGACCGCGAAGCCCGGAAACGGGAACAACGCGGCTTAAGGAGGTTCCTATGAAGGTTATATTCTTAGAAGACGTGCCGGGAACCGGCAAGAAGGATCAGATAGCGTCGGTGGCGGACGGCTACGCGCGCAACTACCTGCTGCCGCGCAAACTGGCGCGCGAGGCTACGCCGGACGCGCTCAACGCGATCCAGCGCGCCAAATCAGCCGAACAGCACCGCGAGATAAAGCGCCGCGAGGAGGCTGAAGAACTGGCGCGTAAACTGAACAAGGGCGTGATACTCGTCGGGGCGAGGCACGGCGACAGCGATAGGCTGTACGGCTCCGTCACATCGCAGGAGATTGCGGAGGCGCTCAACGCGCAGTATCACGTCGATGTCGAGAAGCGGCGCGTCGAGCTGCCCGAACCCATCCGCGCGCTGGGCGAGTATCCGGCGACGGTCTGGTTGTACGCGGGGGTCGAGGCAAACATGATCGTCAAGGTGGCGGCTAAGGCATAATGCAGGGTTTCGGGCGCGTTCCGCCAAACAACATCGACGCGGAAAAGTCGGTGCTCGGCGCTATGATGCTGGATCGGGAAGCGTTGGCGCTGGGGCTTGAGGTACTGCGCCCCGAAGCGTTTTATCAGCCCGCGCATAAAGAGATATTCGGCGCGATGCAGACGCTTAACGTCGCGGATCGTCCGGTGGATCTTGTGACGCTGGACGCTGAGCTGGCTAGGCGCGGCACGCTGGACGGGGTGGGCGGACTGCCCGCGCTGGTCGAGTTGAGCCAATATGTGCCGACGACGGCGAACGCTGGCGCGTATATAAAGATTGTCGATGAGAAGCACACGCTGCGATCGCTGATCCAGGCCGCGGACGTTATCATGACTGCGGCTTACGCGCAGGCCGTCCCGCTGGAAGAATTGCTCCAGACGGCGGAACGCGCGATATACGACGTGTCCATGAGAATGACGGGAATCGACACGCTGGAGCATATCAGAACCGTTCTTTCGCGGACGTATGAGTATATCGAGAAACTTGTCACGCTGAAGGGACAGATCGACGGCGTTCCTACGGGTTTCGCCGACTTGGATACGCTGCTGACAGGATTGCATCCGGGCGAGCTTATCATCATGGGCGCGCGTCCGTCCATGGGCAAGACAAGCATCGCGATGAATATGGTCGAAAACGCCGCGCTTAAGGCGCGTAAGATCGCGGCTGTGTTCTCCCTTGAGATGCCTCGGGAACAGATAGCCATGCGCATGCTGTGCTCGGAGGCGCATGTGGATTTGCAATCGCTGCGCAACGGCGCGATTAAGGACGACGATTGGGATCGGTTGTCGTCCGCGCTGGGCGTGCTGGCCTCGTCAAACATCTATATCGACGATACGCCGGGATTGACCCCGTCGCAGCTTCGCTCGCGGTGCCGCAGGCTCAAGATGGAGAAGGGTCTTGACGTTGTGATGGTGGACTACCTGCAGTTGATGGGCGCCGATAGGCGATCGGAGAACCGTCAAGTGGAGGTCAGCGCGATATCCCGCGCGCTGAAAGGAATCGCGCAGGAACTGCGGGTGCCGTTGGTGGCGTGCGCGCAGTTGTCGCGCGCGAACGCTACGCGCGAGAATAAGCGCCCGATGCTCAGCGATCTTAGGGACTCCGGTTCGATCGAGCAGGACGCGGACGTTGTGATGTTCCTGCACCGCGAGGATTATTACAATCCGGACACGGAGGAAAAGAACATCGCGGAGGTCATCATCGGGAAACAGCGCAACGGCGCGCTGGGAACGGTCAAGCTGGCGTGGCTCGGACAGTACACGCGGTTCCAGAACTTAGAGAGATAAGAGGTGGCGAGGATGATACGCATAGGTATCTGCGCATCCCCCGATAAGGCGGAAGCGGTTAGGCGCGCCGGGTACGATTATATCGAGTTGAACCTGTCCGCAACGGCGGCTATGACGGACGGCGAGTTCGCGCGCGCGAAAGAATCGCTTGCGCAGGCCGGCATTCAGGCGGAGGCGTTCAACGTGATGGTTCCGCCTCAATATCATCTGACCGGACCGGAAGCCGATCTCGATCCGGTCAAGGATTATTTGGAGAAAGCGCTGGCGCGCGCGGCGGAGCTTGGATGCAAGGTGATTGTGTTCGGCAGCGGCGGGGCTAGGAGGGTACCGGAACGCTGGTCGGCTTTCGACGCGTGGACCCAACTGGCGGATTATCTAAAAATGGCCGCGCCTATAGCGCGCGCGAATGGGATCACGATCGCGATAGAGCCGCTGCGCAAACAGGAAACCAATATTATCCATACCGTGAAGGAAGGCGCGGCGCTCGCGGCGATGGTCGACGATCCGCACGTCGGCGTGCTGGGAGATACGTACCATATGTACGCGGAGGGGGAGCCGTTCTCCGCGTTCGTCGAGGCGAGAGAGAGACTGCGCCACGTGCACACGGCGGAGAACGTCACGCGCGCGTTCCCGTCGCGGGGGGATGGTACGGACTACGCGGGTATGTTCCGCGCGCTGAACGAGGCGGGGTATGACTCAAGGGTGAGCGTCGAGGGCGCGTGCAAGGACTTCGACGCGGAAGCCGCCGCCGCGCTGGACGTTCTGCGCCAGGCGCGAGGGTGAGTAAGCCCCCCCGCCAATATATATAAGGAGGACTAGATCATGCTCGTAAACGCGAAAGACATGCTCGTTAAAGCGGCGGCTTCCGGTTACGCCGTCGGACAGTTCAATATCAATAACCTGGAGTGGACTAAGGCCGTCCTCACTACCGCGCAGGAGTTAAACTCCCCCGTCATACTCGGCGTGTCGGAGGGCGCGGGTAAATATATGTGCGGATTCAAAACCGTCGCGGCTATGTCGCGCGCGATGGTCGAATCGCTCGGGATCACCGTACCCGTCGCGCTTCATCTGGATCACGGCTCGTATGGCGCGTGCCTGGACTGCGTCGAAGCCGGATTCACGTCGATCATGTTCGACGGATCGCATCTGCCTTTCGATGAGAATATTGAGAAAACCTCCGCGCTGGTGAAACTGTGCGCGGAAAGGGGATTGTCGCTTGAAGCGGAGGTTGGCTCCATCGGCGGCGAGGAGGACGGGGTCGTCGGCATGGGCGAAGTCGCCGATCCGCAGGAGTGCGGGAGGATCGCCGCGCTGGGCGTGACCATGCTCGCCGCGGGCATCGGCAACATCCACGGCAAGTATCCCGCCAATTGGAAGGGATTGGACTTCGGCGCGCTGGATAAAATCCATCAAGCGGCTGGGAGCATCCCGCTCGTTCTGCACGGCGGCACGGGTATCCCGGAGGATATGATCCGCAAAGCCATATCGCTGGGAGTCGCTAAGATCAACGTCAATACCGAATGCCAGCTTTCATTCCAGGCCGCCACCCGCGCTTATATTGAAGCGGGCAAGGATCTGCAGGGCAAGGGATTCGATCCGCGCAAACTGCTCGCGCCAGGCACGGAGGCGATAAAGGCCACTGTCCGCGAAAAGACCGCGCTGTTCGGCAGCGCCGGAAAGGCTTAACCCGCCCATGCCTGATAAGAAACTGATGCTGGGCAACGAGGCGATAGCGCGCGGAGCCTGGGAGGCCGGGTGCGGGGTCGTCGCCAGTTATCCCGGCACCCCGTCCACCGAAATCACCGAGGCCGCCGCGTCATACGGCGAGATGGACGTGGAGTGGTCGGTAAACGAAAAGGTGGCGATGGAGATTGCCGCCGGCGCGTCGATCGGCGGCGCGCGCACGCTGACTTGCATGAAACACGTCGGGCTGAACGTAGCCGCCGATCCGCTATTCACACTCGCGTATACCGGCGTGAACGCGGGGCTGGTCGTGGTGGTCGCGGACGATCCCGGCGTTCACTCGTCGCAAAACGAACAGGACAGCCGATTTTACGCAAGATCGGCTCATCTGCCGATGCTGATCCCCGCCGACGCTCAAGAATGCCTGGCTTTCACTAAATTGGCGTTCGAGTTGTCGGAACGGTTCGACACGCCCGTTATGATCGGCGCGTGCACGCGGATAGCGCACGCGAGGAGCTTGGTTCAAACGGGCGGGCGCGTCGAGCGCGATCTTCCCGAATGGAAACGCAACCCGGCTAAGTACGTCATGCTGCCCGGCCCCGCAAGGGCGCGGCATCTCGCGCTAGAGGATCGGGAGCGGCGCGTGCGCGAAGAGGCAGGGATCGGAGAGTGGGCTTATTCGATAGAGGACAACGGCGGCGCGGTCGGCGTGATATGCTCGGGCACGGCGTATCATTATGTGAAAGAAGCCATGCCGGAAGCCTCCGTGTTGAAACTGAACCTGGTGTATCCGCTGCCCGAACGCGCGGTGGCTAGGTTCGCGAGTATGGTCGAACGACTATTTGTTGTCGAGGAGTTGGAACCGTTTATAGAGGACGCGGTTCGGGCGATGGGCGTTGAGTGTTCCGGCAAGGATCGGACGGGCAGACAGGGCGAGTTGTCCGTCAATAGGGTGCGCGCGGCGTTCGCGGACTTGCCCGGAGTCAAGCGCGACGCGGCTCGCGCCGATGTAACCGAACCGCCTGCGCGGCCTCCCGCCATGTGCGCGGGATGTCCGCATCGCGCCGTGTTCTACACGCTCGCCAAGCGGAAGCTCACCGTCAGCGGCGATATCGGCTGTTACACGCTGGGGATGCTCCCGCCTCACGGCGCAATGGACGCGTGTCTGTGCATGGGCGCGTCGATCGGCATGGCTGCCGGACTGCACAAGGCGCGCGGCGATGATTTCGCGAGGCGAACCGTCGCGGTCATAGGCGATTCGACATTCATGCATAGCGGCATGACAGCATTGCTCGACGCTGTATACAACCGATCGTCGTTAACTCTGCTGATACTCGACAACCGTATCACCGGCATGACCGGACATCAGCATAATCCGGCAAGCGGTTTCGACATACACGGCGAACCCGCGAACGCCGTCGATCTTGAGGCTGTGTGCCGCGCGCTGGGGGTTACGCGCGTGCGCTCGCTCGATCCGTTCGATCTCGACGCGCTGAATAGCGCGCTGTCGGAGGAAACCGCGTTCGACGGGGTATCGGTGATAATCTCGCGCCGTCCATGCGCGCTGCTCGACAAGAAACGCAGGCCGCCGGTCGCGGTCGAAGGCTGTCGAAAGTGCGGGGCGTGTATGAAACTGGGCTGTCCCGCGCTGTCGAAAGATAAGGGCGGCGCGGTAATAGTCGATCCGGCGCAGTGCGTCGGATGCGGATTATGCGCGCGCGTGTGTCCGTTCCAAGCCATTCACGACGCGGAGGCGGTGAAGGTATGATCACCAATATAATCATTGTGGGGGTTGGCGGGCAGGGCGCGCTGTTAGCCAGCCGCGTGCTGGGCGCGCTGGCGCTCCGGTTAGGCCGCGACGTTAAGGTCAGCGAGATACACGGCATGGCGCAGCGCGGAGGCAGCGTGATCACCCATGTACGCATCGGCGAAGGCGAACCGATCTACGCGCCGCTGGTCGCGGAGGGGGAAGCGGACGCGGTACTGGCCTTCGAGCCGTTGGAGGCTCTGCGCGCCGCGCCGTATCTAGTTCCCGAAGGCGGCTTGATCATCACGAACACGCGGCCTATACCGCCGATGTCCGTGTTGACCGGAGCGGCGCGGTACCCGGACGACGTGATCGACAAGCTCAATGAAACGGCTGGCGGCAGGGTAACGGCGTTTGACGCGCTAGAGTTAGCGGAACGGCTCGGAGCGCCTCGCGCCGTCAACCTCGCCCTGCTCGGAGCGTTAGCCGCGCGTCCCGTTCGATCTGACGATAGTGTCCCGCTGTCCGTATGGGAATCAGCTATCGCGGACGCTGTGCCGCCTCGGACTCTCGCGGCGAATCTCGCGGTGTTCCGCGAGGCGTACAATCAGACAAAGTGATAACAGAACCGTATTGATGTAAATATATATGAAACAAGCGTGGGGTGTTGTATCCGTCACGCTTGTTTCTTTTTTCGTATGTTAGCCTCCGCGCCTTGATCCGATGGAACGTAGTATACCCTGTCCTCCAATCCGGACGGCATGTAGTTCTGCTCGATCCAGTGACCGGGATAATCGTGCGGGTATTTGTAGTTCAAGCCCGGAGACTCGCCGTTCGCGTCGGTTAAGCGCTGGCTGCCCTTGTAGCTTGTGTCGCGCAGAGATATCGGAACCGCGCCGAAGTCGCCCTTCTCCGCGTCGGCGTACGCCGCGTCAATCGCGCTTACGACGCTGTTCGACTTAGGGCTTTCGCATACCGTTATGATGGCTTGACTAATGGGCAATTTGGCCTCCGGCATCCCGACATGCTGCAGCGAGGTCGCGGCAGCGGCAGCGGTAAGCATCGCGTTGGGATTCGCTAGCCCAACATCCTCGCTGGCGTGAGCGATTATTCGCCTCACGATCAGCCATGGATCACAGCCGGAATACATCAGCCTCGCGAACCACGCAAGCGCCGCGTCGCTGTCCGATCCGCGCAGGCTCTTGCAAAACGCACTGAGCATGTCGTAGTATAGGGTTTCGTCCACGTAGAGCGCGGGCTTCTGGATCGACTCCGCCGCTATGGGCAGTGTAATATGTATGGTTCCGTCGGCGTCGGGATCGGTGGTGAGAGCGGCTAGCTCCAGCGCGTTCAGCGCGGAGCGGATATCCCCGCTCGCCGTGTGCGCCAGGTGCTCGAGCGCGTCCGCGTCGCATCGAATCGCGAGATGCCCCAGGCCGCGCTCCGCGTCCGTCAACGCCGCGCGCATGCCGCTGATAATATCGTCGTCGTCGATCGGGGTGAAGTGGAATATCCTGCATCGGCTTACGATCGCGGGGGTCATCGATATCAATGGATTCTCCGTCGTCGATCCGATGAACCGTATCGTTCCCTCTTCAAGCGCGGGAAGGATGCTGTCGCTTTGCGCCTTGCTCCATCGGTGGCATTCGTCAAGCAGGAGGATCGTACCCGCTCCACTGGATTGCTGTCTTCGTCTGGCTTCGTCGATCACGACGCGAACATCCGCGACTCCACTCGTGACGGCGTTCATCTTGACGAAATCACTGCGCGTTTTCGCGGCTATGACCGACGCTAGCGAGGTCTTGCCGCACCCGGGCGGTCCATAGAATATTGAGCTGCCCAAACGATCCGCCTCGATAGCTCTGCGTAGCAAGCGGCCTTTCCCGACCAGGTGGAGTTGTCCGATGAACTCGTCCAGCGCGCGCGGACGCATACGATCAGCCAGCGGCGCGTCGCTCTTCGATCGGGGCAGGAGAGAGAACAGGTCTTCCACGAACGCCTCCGATGTGTTTCACGTGAAACAATATTTATCTAGTCCGGGATAGGTATCACTATACGATTCCTTTGATCGAAGCGGCATGTGTACTTGAATCCGGCGCTTCGCGCCAGTTGATACGCGTAGTCGAAGCCATGCCCCACGTGCTCGGGCCGGTGCGAGTCCGAACCGAACATGACGTACTCGCCGCCTAACGCGCGGAATCGTTTTACTATCGACGGATCGGGTATGACTCGCTTGTTCACGCGATACTCCGATGTGTTGATCTCCAGCGCCTTACCGTTTTGAGCCAGCGTGAGCAGGATATCGTCCAATATTTCGGGAGCGTCGCTGTGGAGGAATGGCTTGCGCTCGTCGGGATACGGCGCGTATCGCCCGCAGTAGCCCAGATGCGCCAGCGCGTCGTATTCGTTAGGTTTCCACGATTTCAACGAGTTCAGTATCGCTTGCGCATACGCGGGATAAGCCAGCTCGCGCCGATCGTTGAATTGAGTGAAATACTTGCGCTCGTAAGGATCGGATTCGCCTACGAGATGCAGCGACATCAACCTGTAATCAAGCGGCCACTCGTCAAGCCAACGCGCGATCATGTCGTGATGCGGAGGATTATCCCCTATCTCTATGCCCAGGCGCAGTATCAACCGCGGATAAGCCGCCTTCGCCGCGTGATATTCCTCCAAAAGAGCCTCCCGAACCGGGGGTATGTCCGCTCCGGGGGATGGATGCATCGGTTCGTAATGCTCGGTTAGGCAGACCTCGTCGAAGCCGGCGCGTATCTCCGCCTCGCATAGTTCGGCTATGGTCTGCCGGCCGTCCATCGAGTGCCATGTGTGCGTGTGATAATCGCAGCGCATCAATTCTCCTCGCGTTCGTCAATAACGCATGCCTTGTTGTATGAGAGCATGTATAGTATCCGCTTGCTAACGGGGCGGCCTGTTATGCGGCGCAGAGCGTCCGCGTACATGCGTATCTGCGGCGCGTAACGCCTCGCCAGCGCGTCCGTGTCGCTCGCGCGATCCGACTTGTAATCGATCAGCGTCCAGCCGTCGTTGGTTAAGTACGCGCAGTCGATCACGCCTTGCACGAGTGTGCGCTTGTTCTCGTCCATTAGGTTGAAAGCCCACTCGCGGCGAACCTCTTCCGCTTCGATCAGTCCGCGTCCAGTCTCGCTCGAGTAGAATAGATACAACGGCTGGAGCGCAATCGCTTGCGCCTGCGCGTCCGATATGATCCCGACTCGCAGGAGCCTCGCGACGGTTTCCTTTAATACGGATAGGATCGGCTGGACGCGCATCAGCGCGATATCCGTGTGCGCCAGTATCGTGTGAAGGACGATGCCGCTCTCGGCGGCGGTGGGCTTATCGTTCGACTGGATGAACCGCGGACGCTCGGGCAGCGACGCATTGTATACGTTCGCCTCGCGCACGCGCTGGCTGACCGATTGCTTGAATGGTATCAGCTTGATCTCCGGTAGTCGCGGGAAGAATGGCTCTGCCGTCTCAGTTGGCACGTCGGCGGTGGATTGGCTCGCCGTTGTTTCTGTTATAGATACGGATACGGGGGAGGCGGGCTGGCTCGTCTCTATCGAATCGTGCGTGATGATGCGCCATGGATAACGCGCGGGCAGTCCATACTCCGCGTCGGAGTCCGTTTCTCGCGGCTCGGTATCTCGCGGAATCCCCCGGATCAACCAGTGTAACGACGAGACGGCTTGAAGCAGATCGGGATCGGTCGGCGGCGAGTATCCCGCGTCCCGCATCCAATCCGTCCAAACCGTCGATCCGCACAGGATCAGCCGCTCCCGCGCACGCGTCATGCCTACGTATAACACGCGCATCTCCTCCGCCAGCATCTCGCGTTTGATCGCCTCGCTTATGGCTGCCGCCGCTATCGGCTTGCGGTAAGTCATCTCGTCGGGATTGTACACGCG
>JAIRSO010000083.1 GCA_031255415.1 Oscillospiraceae bacterium | reverse complement strand
CCCGCCGAAACGAGCGATGTTGTCTCGTTGTCGGTCATTTGAATCTCCTGGATGACTCCGCCGTATCCACGCGTAATGCCTGGATATAATATATCCGGCTTCACCCATGCGACTTCATCATTCTATTCTTCGACACACGGAAGCTGTGTTCCTGCCAGCAATTCAATCAGCGCAAAATGATCTGGGTTACTTTTTTAACGTGAGTTTTTTGCGGTAAGTATCGGCGCGGTTTATTGTGACGGAAGCTGAAATCGTTTCGCTGTACAGCATTAGCTTGTCAATCCACCGCATCACCTTCTCCTCACCCGATCTTGCTGTTTCGCCAGTTGTCGCGCCGTTCCTCTTAAGATAATTAAACCATTCTACATGTAATTTGTGGACAAACTAACCGTCCCCACTCTTTACATTCCCGCGTATTTTTGGTAAAATCGTCTTATGGAATGCCTAGCGGGGGATTCGGAATGGACAAAAAGCGCGTCGGGTATCACTACACGCCGATCGAGCGGCGCACGCTGTATCTTTCGGCGTTCGGACTGGCGATCTTCACGTCGGTCACGGGGTTGTTTTCGGCATACCTGACCGACATCGGCGTGGCGGCTGCGATTGTTTCCGTGATTCTGCTCATTACTCGAGTGTGGGATTTCGTCAACGATCCCATCGCGGGGATGATCATCGAGCGCGCGCGCTTCAAGGGCGGCAAGTATAAGCCTTGGCTCAAAGCGTCCACCCTGCTGCTGCCCGCCGCGGGCTTTTTGATGTTCCTGCCGAACGGCGCGATGCCGCTGTACCTTAAGGTAATCCTGCCGACGGCGCTGTTTGTGATATATGAAGGCGTGTTCACGTTTCTCGATATCCCGATATTCGGTATCAGGCTGGTTTCCACGGACAGCGTGCAGGAGCGCACCGACCTTTCGTCCTACCTGGGGCTTGCCGCAGGGCTGGGATTACTGTTAGGCTCGGCGGCATTTCCGCAGCTTAGGCCCATGCTGGGGTGGCCGCGCACCGTCGGCATATCCGCCATACTCGCGCTGCTGACGACCGTTTGGTATCCGCGTGTCGCGGTCGAGCGGTTCTCCGTCAAGCAGTCGGAGCCAACGTTCCGCGAGATGGTGCGCGCGATCGGCCGTAACCGGCAGTTCCTCATCTACTATGGATCGCTGTTTATATGTATGTCAACGAACTTTGTGCAGGTCATCGGGCTGTACACAGCGCGGCACGTGTTCGGCGACGAACGGATATTAACTCCATTGCTGTTGATCATGCTGTCGCCGGCGTTGGTCGTCGCCATATTCATCCCGCGTATCACAAAACGCGTGGATAAATTCGACTTGTTCCGGTTATCGCTCGTCGGGTTCGCGCTCACCGGGGTTGTATCGTATTACGCCGGTTACGGGAATATGACGGTTGTGATGACGCTTATGGCCTTTCGCGGCGTATTCCTGGGCGTGTCGTCATTGCTCGCATACGTGTTCACCAGCGACATGGTGGAGTGGCATCACTACCTGACCGGCGAACGCACGGAGGCCGTGTCGTTCTCCTTCCAGACGCTGACCGCTAAAACCATCACCGCGCTGCTGTCCGTGCTGATGATGGCGATACTCGCCGCGCTCGGGTTCGTAGAGGGCGAGGGCGCGGCGCAGCCTCAATCGGTCGTATCCGGCATATGGTCGATGTTCACATGGATTCCATCGGTGGGCGCGCTCGCCTCGTTGATAGGTTTCCATTTTTACGAGATACGCGATAATAAAGTGCAGATCATGATCCGCTGCAACCACGGCGAAATCACCCGCGAGGACGCGGAGCGGCAGTTGCAAGCCGAGGGAGGGTACAGACATGGCTAAGCCGCGCCAGCACATGAAGGACGCGAACTTTTCCGAAAAATGGATGGATCTCGCGCCGGACATCCCGTACCCGAAAAAGGATTGGATCCGCCAAAAATGGATGGATGTTCCATACGGCGAGCATCCGCAGCAGAAGCTGGATATATACCATCCCAACGCCAACATCCATAGGTTGAGCCGCTACCCGCTGATGATCATCCTGCACGGCGGCGGGTTCACCCATATGGACAAGGCCGACTGGGATGTGTACCCCGGTTTCTTCTGGCTGGAGAAAGGGTATGCCGTCGCGTCAGTCAACTACAGGCTGGCTCCGAAGCATAAGTTTCCCGCCGGCGCGGAGGATTGCCTCGCCGCCGCGCGCTATCTGATCGATCGCGCGGAACAGTATCAACTGGATAAACAGAATATCTTCATCATGGGTCCGTCAGCCGGAGGCAGTCTGACGCTCATTACGGGACTGCGCTTGTTTAACGAGCAGGAGAGCGGCGATTATTGCATCCGCGCGCTCGCGCCGCTGTGCCCGGTGACCGATCTTTCGGTGGGTTTCGACTCGATCAAGGGCGCGTACGCGCGCTTTCTTGTATGGTATATGATGAAGATATACCTGGGTAAGCCGCCGAGGCAAGGCGTGGTCGAGCCGTTTGACGCGTCGTATTATGTGAAGGAGAAGATTCCGCCGATATTCTTCCAATTGGGCAGACTTGACCCGATTATCAAGGCGGAAAGCGTCGAGGCGTTCGCCGGCAAGCTGAGGGGCAAGGGCGAGGTTATCGTCGATATCCTGGAGGAAGGCTATCACATGGGCGCGACGAAGCATTTCTTTCTGGACGAGAACATACTGCGGTACCTGGATTTCTTTGAGTCCAAGATCGAGGCGGCGGTATGATAAAGCTGATCGCGCGCAGCGATGACGCGGGATCGTCGCGCTCCGCCAACAAGGCGATCGAGAGTGTCGTCAAGGCGGGCATAATCAAGAATGTGTCGCTGATGGCTCCGGGGCCGTTCATAGAGGAATTCGCCGCGTCGTGCAAGGACGCGCCGAACGTTATATTCGGCATGCACGCCACGCTGAACGCTGAATGGGATCGCGTTAAATGGAAGCCGCTGACACGCGCTTCCGATCGGCTTGTGGACGCGGACGGGTTCTTTCTGCCGGAGCCTAAGCTGTTCCTTGAAACCAAGCCGTCCATCGACGAGATTATCGCGGAGTATGACGCGCAGTATGAGAAGCTGACGGCGCTGGGGTTCGCTATCCGTTATATGGATTCGCACATGATGCCTGAATTATTCATACCCGGGCTATTCGACGCGGCGGGCGACTTCGCGAAGCGCCGCGGCATTATCAACCATGTATATTACTACGACCTGCCCGATGAGGATTTCATGAAAAACCCGAAGAAGTACGACGGCAGGCAGTTGTTCATAGTCACCCACCCCTCGCTGAACACGCGGGAAATGCGCGCGGTCGGCAACAGCCAATTCAAAGGCGAGGACGTTGCCAAGTCGCGCGCGAAGGAAACGCGCATGCTTACCAGTCCCCTGACCAAATGGTTCCTTATCCGCAATGGTATTAAGACGATAACCTATGAGCAGGCGGTTCCCGGCAGCGATAGATACGTAAGGGAGAAGGCGCAGTATGAAGGCGCGCGTTGAGCGGCTGTACGACGATCTGTACGTCATTCAGGACATGTGCAATTGCTATCTGCTGCTGGGTTCGGAGAAAGCGCTGTTGGTCGATACGGGCGTTGGTCTGCGCGATGTGCCCGCCGCCGCTCGGTCTATCGCGCGGCGGCCGATAGTGGCTGTGAATACGCACGCGCATATAGATCATTTTGGCGGCAACCATTGGTTTGACGGCGTGTTCGTCCATCGCGCGGACGAGGAGGTCGGCGCGTTTCAGAACGATCCCGCTTTCAGGAAATACGCTGTCAATGCTATGCCGCCGCCGGTTCGGTTGGTTTTACCGAAACGGATATGGGGACCGCTCCCGCTGAATTATCGGTTTGTCAGCGACGGCGAGACCATCGATCTGGGCGACAGGAAAGTGGAGTTCGTACACACGCCGGGGCACACGCCCGGTTCATGCTGCCTGTACGAACCGTCGAAAGGTTATCTTTTCGGCGGCGACACCCTTGTGCCGAGGCTGGTTCTGCTGAACCTAGATTTTTCCGAAACGCCCGCCGTTCTGAAAGCGTCCATGGAAAAACTAAGCGCGCTGGACGTCCGAAAGGTTTTCCCGGGTCATCACGTATACGAAACCGACGCGTCCTTGATCGCCGACTATATAGGCGCGTGCGACGCGCACGCTCGCGGCGAGGGTTTCCTCGCTCATGACATGACCGGCATGAAAAGAATCGTGAAATACGGCAAGGTGCAGATTGAGTGCCGGGCGGATTCGCGTTAAGGATGTGCGGCGCTTGCTTAATATTGCTTAACATGCGCGGGATGTATAGCCGTTGAGTATGAAGAAAGCGTCAGCACCGTAAACGACGCCGATGCGCGCGATGTAGTCGCGTGTCTAGTGTTGATATCTTTTGTGGATTTGATGATAATGATGGCGTCG
>JAIRSO010000029.1 GCA_031255415.1 Oscillospiraceae bacterium | reverse complement strand
GCGGTTCGGACAATTCCCGAAAAAAGGAATTGACACAGCCCAGAATATCTGCTAGAATACCGGTGTCAGATTTGTCTGTTATCGCTATATATATATATATATATAGCGAAGCACTTTGGTCAAGCCAGCCGCTCCCGACGCTGGCGACGGGTTCGCGGATCGGGAATTGTAGTGATATTTGTCCGGAGTATAGTGCGGGAAGCGAGGCGGTACCCTTGACGCGGCAGGCGGTCGGAGGCGTTCCACGTATTCGAAACACGACGGCGCTATCGCGGATCATGCGCCACAGCGCCATTTACGTAATGTTGCTGCCAGCGTTCGTCTGGTACGCGGTGTTTTGTTATCAGCCGATGTACGGCGTGCTGCTCGCGTTCAAGGACTATAAGTTCAACATGGGCATACTGCGCAGCCCGTGGGTCGGGCTGAAGTATTTCCAGCAGTTCCTGTTCACCGCCGAGTTCTGGAGCGTGATCAAGAACACCGTCGTTATCAGCGCGCTGAAACTGGTCTGCTCGTTCCCCGCGCCGATCATACTGGCTCTGCTGCTCAACGAGGTGCAGAGGCTGAAGTTCAAGCGCGTCGTGCAGACCGTGTCGTACCTGCCCCACTTCGTGTCGTGGGTGGTCGTGTACACGCTGCTGACGATAGTATTCACTCCATACGGCGGATTGGTCAACAGCCTGCGCACGCAGACGTTCGGCCTTGAAGCCGTGTTCTATATGGGCGAGAAACAATTCTTCTACCCGATGGCCGTGCTATCGGATATCTGGAAAGGCGTGGGCTGGGGCACCATCGTGTACCTGTCCGCGATAACCAGCGTCAGCCCGGAGCTGTACGAGGCCGCGATTGTTGACGGAGCGGGACGCATGCGCTGCGCGTGGCACATCACGCTGCCCGGCATCCGCCCGACGATATCCATACTGTTCATCCTCGCCACGGGCGGCATACTCAACGCGAACACGGATCAGGTGCTGCTGATGCAGCAGCCCGCGAATATGTCCATATCGCAGATCATCGACACCTACGTGCTGAAGATAGGCATCAGGGAGGGGCGGTTCGGCTACGCGACCGCGATAGGCCTGTTCAAGTCGGTCTTTTCAGCCGCGTTGATGTTCATGGCCAACGCGGTGTCCAAGCGCGTGGGCGAGATATCGATCTGGTAACGACAAACGGGGGGGATGGCATTATGACGCGCTCTCGCGCCGCGGGTTTACGCTCGAACAGGATTCGCAGGTCGTTCGGCCTTCGCGCCTTCACGGCGTTCAACTACGCGTTTCTAGCGCTGTTCGCGCTGATTACGTTTTATCCATTCTGGTACATCCTGATAGCGTCGTTCAACATGGGCCGCGACTTCGCGCGCGGCGGCGTGTATCTGTTCCCGCGCGCGTTCACGCTGGATAACTATAAGAAGGCGTTCGAGAATAAACAGATAGTGGACGCGTTCCTCATCTCGGTTGGGCGCACGGGGATCGGGGTCGTTACCGGGCTGTTCTTCACATCGCTGATGTCTTACGGCGTGCATATCCGCACGCTGCCGGGGCGGACGGGCATCGTGCTGTATTTCTTCATCACGACCATCGTCTCGGGCGGCATGATCCCATACTTCCTGCTGCTGCGCGCGCTGGGGCTGACCAAGAGTTTCTGGATATTCGTGTGGCCTTCCATATTCAGTTTCTACAATATGATACTCGTGCGGACATACTTCGACGGGATACCGCCGGAGCTGCGCGAGTCTGCCAGGATCGACGGCGCGGGCGAGTGGCGCACGCTGATACAGATATACCTGCCCACGTCGCTGCCGGTGCTGGCTACGATAGCGCTGTTCATAGGCGTCGGGCACTGGAACGATTGGTTCACCGGCGCGTACTACGTCACGAACCAGAAATTGATGCCCGCCGCAACGCTGCTGCAAAAGATACTGATGGAAGCCTCGTCTCAGCAGTCGATCAAGCCAGGGCAGGAGAGCCAGATATACGCGCAGGCCGCGAGCACCACGCCGCAGTCGCTGCAGATGGCGTTCGTCATGATACTGACGATGCCGATAGTCGCGGTCTACCCGTTCCTGCAGAAGTATTATGTCAAAGGGGTAATGGTCGGTTCCGTAAAGGGCTGACTTACGCCGCCCGCCATAACGCGGGTCGCAATATATGAAAGGGGAGGAACTATGACCAAGAAAATTCTGTCCGCCATGCTGGCGATGGCCTTGCTGCTGTCGCTAGCCGCGCCGCTGGCTTTGGGCGAGGAGACCGAGCTGAAGCATTACGGCGACGTGCGCCTGACGATGCTGTTCGTGTGGAACGGCGGCAAGATCGCGCCGGACGATACCTACAACAACGACGTGGCTAAGGCTATCCGCGAGAAGATCGGCGTGACGGTCGAGATCGAAGGCATCATGATGAGCGAGACAGAGAAACTGAACCTCATCTTTGCCTCCGGCGACATGCCCGATATCCTGGAATTCCCGTTCTGGGGCGGCAGCGGCGGCGAGACCGGCGTCATCAAGAAGGCGGCTAACGAAGGCATGCTGCTGCCTCTGGACGACGTGATCGACGGCTACCCGAACCTGCGCGACGCGTGGGACGTGGGCGTGGTCTCCCAGAAATTCCTGGAAGCCGACCTCAACGACCCGCTATTCGGCGGCAAGAAGTACGTCATCCCCAACGAGACCCCCGGCAGCATCGAGGACATCACGCACTGGGCTTACGGCGTGTTCATCCGCGGCGATATCGCGGAGGCGCTGGGCACTGATCTCAGCGCGGTGAAGACCCCGGACGACATGTATAACCTGCTGACCGCCGTTAAAGAGGGCGGCTTCAAGGATCTGAACGGCAACGACGTTATCCCGTCCTCATCGTTCCACAACGGCTGGGGCGTGGATCAGATGTACATCGGCTTTGAGGAGCACCCGTATTTCTCCGACTTCCGCCTCGATGAGGAAGGGAACGTGAAGTATCGCTTCCACGAGCAGCCGTACCTGGATCAGGTGCTGTTCGTGCGCAAGCTGGTCGCGGAAGGGCTGCTGGACAAGGAGTGCTTCACCACGACCGACACCCTGGCCGAGCAGAAAACCGCCAACGGCACCGTAGCCGTCCAGACCGCGCAGTATTCCGCTTCGCTCAACGCGATGAAGAAGCTGGGCACCTGGCAGACCAACCCAGAGATCAAGTTCATCCCGGTCGGGCCTCTGGCCTACGGCGACGGCACGACTAAGATCCAGGCCGAGCTGAACGGGCGCAACGGCACGCACGGTATCGCCTTCCCGGTAACGAACAAGAACCTCGAGGCCTCGCTGGCTTGGTTCGACTTCATCAACAGCAAGGAGGGCGTCATCCTCACCGAATACGGATTCGAGGGCGACACGTTCAACTTCAACGAAGCCGGACAGCCCCGCTGGACCGACGAGTTGATAGCGGGCAAGGCCGCCGGGGACGAGGCGCAGACAGTCTCCCTTCGCAACCGCGGCATCCGCTACTACAACATCCCGCTGATCTCCTCCGAGCGCTATAAGTGGTTCGGCGAAACCGAACCCGGCAACGCGGACGCGGAAGAGCCGCTGATCGCCGAGTACAAGAAGATCAGCCCGATCAAGCTGTACGACGGATATCCCGTCAGCGCCTTGATCTCCTCGTTCGACCGCCAGGATGAGTTCAACGCCTTGACGGCTGGCGAGAGAGAGCGCGTAGCCCGCGAGAGCGCGTACTTCGCCGAGACCGACGAGGAAGCCATCGCGATCATCGAAGACTACCGCACCTACCTGATGACCGGCGAGAACGGCGTGCTGCCCGCGCTGCTCCAGCACGTGCAGGACAACCTGCCCTCGCGCGACGACTGGCTATTCTGATCGGCGTTCTTGACAGCGCGCCATAGGGTGTAGTAGAATCAATCGGAAGGTATTGGACTCGCTTCCAATACCTTCCCGTATATGCGTAATAATTGAGGACTCATTTGTTTCCGCTTCGAGCGGCGTCCAACAACAAACCATCGGGAGGAAAACATGGCGGACAAGAAAATCAGGATCGGCATAGTCGGCACGGGCGGCATCGCGCACGCGCACATGAAGCCCTACGTCGGATTCGACGACGTGGAGATCGTCGGCGCTGCCGACATAGTGCCGGGCAAGGCGCGCGAGTTCCTGGACAAGTACGGACTCAACGACGCGCCGGCGTTCGAGAACGTGTACGATCTGGTCAAGAACGTCGAGATGGACGGCGTGAGCGTATGCACGTACAACACCACGCACGCGGAGTGCGCGATCGCTTGCCTGGAGGCTGGGATCCACGTCCTGTGCGAGAAGCCGATGTCGTTCACGATACAGGAAGCCGCGGATATGGTCAAGGCCTCGCGCAAGGCGAAGAAGATACTGACCATCGGCTTCCAGCCGCGCTACGACTACATGCGCCGCAAGGTGGACGATATCATCGGCTCCGGCGCGCTGGGCAAGGTGTATTACATCCAGTCCGGCGGCGGCAGGCGGCGCGGCATCCCGTCCGGCACGTTCGTGGATAAGGAAAAGGCCGGGTACGGCTGCCTGGGCGACATCGGCTGCTACTCTATCGACGAGTGCCTGCACGCCGTGAGTTATCCCAAGCCGCTGACCGTGTCCGCGATAGCGACCAACTACTTCGGCAAGAACCCGAAATATTGGCCCGGAGCGGATACGTTCGACGTGGACGACTTCTCCGTCGCGCTGGTGCGCCTGGAGGGCGGCGTGACTTACGTGTTCAAGCAGTCATGGGCGATGCACGCGGACAGCCTAGGCCCGACGCTGTGGCTGGGCACGGAAGGCGCTATCAAGGTCGTCAACAAAAAGGACGAGCTAAACCGCCCGTCCCGCTATATGTATTACACCGACGTGAACGGCATGCACATCGACTCGTTCATCGACCCGTCGTATCCGTTCAACGCATACGAGGGCATGGTGCATAAAGATGTGTTCGCCGCGAAGATACGCGGGTTCGTGGACGCGGTGATAACCAACGGCCCGGCTCCGATCCCGGGCGAAGAGATCATCTACAACCAGGCCATCTGCGACGGGATATACCGTTCGAGCCAGGCCGGGCGCGAGGTGGAGATAGTCATACCCGAGTTTTAGCCAATAACCGAAAGGCATGGAGGTTGACACATGGCGGATATGGTAAACGTGCTGATGCTGTCCAAGTGGCACGTCCACGCGGGCGATTACGCGAAGACCGTCAAGGCGCAGCCGGACGCGAGGATCACCTGCGTATGGGACGACGACGCGGAGCGCGGCGCCGAGTGGGCGAAGGATCTAGGTGTGGACTTCGAGCCGAATCTTGATAAGGCGCTAGCGCGCGCGGACGTGGACGCGGTGGTGGTCGATACCGCGACCAGCGACCACTTGAAAGTGATGATCGCGGCGGCGAACGCCGGGAAGCATATATTCACAGAGAAGGCGCTGGCTCCGACGGTGGAGGAATGCGAGCAGATAGCCGAGGCCGTCGCGAAGAACGGCGTGAAGTTCTGCATCTCGCATCCGAACCTGACCACGCCGCTGGCGCAGTATTGCAAACAGGCGATAGACGACGGCCTGCTGGGCAGGATAACGTACATGCGCATGAGAAGCGCGCACGACGGATCGCTTAGAGGCTGGCTGCCCAGCTACTGGTACGACGTTGAGAAGGCCGGCGGCGGCGCGATGATGGATCTGGGATGCCATCCGATGTATACAGCCGCGTATCTGCTGGGCAAGCCCAAGCGCATAGCGTCCATCTTCAACACGACCTGCGCGCCCGCGCCGGCGGACGACAACGCGGTGAGCGTGGTGGAGTTTGAGAACAACGCGATAGCCGTACTGGAGACGGGGTTTGTCTCGCCTTATAACGGCAACTTCTTCGAGCTGCTGGGCACCGAGGGAGCCGTGACCGCCGTCGGCGATCAGATAAAGGCGCGCACAAACCAGTTCAAGGACGGTTGGTTTATACCGGACAAGAAGAACATGCCGGAAGCCCGCCCCGCCGCGCTGCGCCAATGGCTGGACGGAATCCTCTACGGCAAGCCGATACCGTTCGATATCGCGAAGGGTATCGCGCTGACGGAGCTGCTGGAGAACGCGTATAAGTCGCATAACACGCAGACGATAGTGAAGATCGGCTGATCAGCCGGGTATACCGTAACGAAGCAAGGGGTTCAGCTTTAGCTGAACCCCTCTTTTACAAAGATATAAACAAGATGATCCGCCCCTCGCGTCCGTCTTACGGCGCGTAAGCCACATTGATCTGCAGTTTCTGCGTCGGCTTGGTATACGTTATACGAATCGCCATCGCCTCGTCGCCCGTCTTGTACGCGTGCAGCTGGTACGACGTGCCGCGCGTGTTGAAGTTCGTGACCACCGTTATCCCCTCGTCCTCTTCCAGCCTCAGCGCGTAAGCGTCATACGCGTCCTGATCGACCTTGTCGTAGGCGATGATATAGGACTTCGTCTGGTTCCCGGCCTGTTTAGTCACCCTCGATATCTGCCCGCCCTCAAACTCCGGGCAGTATTGAATCGCTTCGTCGTCCGGCCACGCCGCCGGCTGTTCAGCGTCCGCCTCCGTTGGCGGCGCGTCCTGCGCTGTCTCTGGCGTCGAGGTAGGCGCGGGTTCCGGCGCTTTGCCGGAGCATCCCGCCAGCGCCCACATCATCGCGACCGCCAGCAGCAGCGCTCCCGCGTTTTTCCAAGTTATACGTCCGCGCATAGACCATCTCTCCTTTCCAATCGTCTCCTAATATCGATTATACCACGTCGGTCCCCGCGCCGCTACTCCTTCACCGCCCCCATGACCAGCCCCGTCACAAAGAACCTCTGTAGGAATGGATACACGATTATTACGGGAACCATCGAGACGATCGCCTTCGCGGAGTTAAACGTCACGTTCGACACCGCCAGCTTGCGGATGATCTCCTCCGGGGTCATGTTCGCCATTTGCTGGGTGGTGAGCGTCACGGACAGCCCCTGTATATACGTCTGCAGCGGCTGCTGATCCAGCGTGTTGATATATATCTTGCCTAGGAAGAACTCGTTCCAGTGATGAACCATCGTGAACAGCGCGATAGTCGCGATGGAGGCCTTCGCCAAGGGTATGTATATCGCGCCCAATATCTGCAGCGGGTTCGCTCCGTCTATCAGCGCGGACTCCTCCAGCGAGGCCGGTATTCCCTTGTTGAAGTTCATTAGTATGATGGTATTATAAACGGACACCGCGCCGGGCAGCACCAGCGACCAGATCGTGTTGATCAGCCCCAGATTCTTCACGACTAGATATGTTGGGATCAATCCGCCGTTGAACAGCATCGTAAAGACCATCAGCCACATGTATACGTTGCGCATCCTGAACACCCTGGGCGATTTCGACAGCGGATAGGCCATCATCACCGATAACCCGACTCCGATCGACACGCCCAGCAGCACGCGCCGGATCGACACGCCGAACGCGCGGAAGAACCTGCCCTCCTTCACGATCTCGTCGTAGGCTGCCGTGTTGAACTTCTTTGGCAGGAACACGACCTCGCCCATCGCGGCTGCGGTCTTGTCGCTTAACGATATCGCGATCGCGTTGAGTATCGGCACCAGGCAGACGAAGCCTATCAACAGCAGCGCGGCCAGTATCACATAATCCGACATGCGAAACTTATTCATAGACCCCCCGCGTCAGAATATCGTATAGTCCGCGAACTTGTTCGCGAGCGTGTATGACAGCGTTATCAGTATGAAAGATATCGCGGACTTGAACAGCCCTACGGCCGTCGAGAAGCTGTACTGCATCTTAGTGATGCCCATCCGGTATACGTAAGTGTCGATGATGTCCCCGGTGGCGTATACGAGCGGGCTGTACATCGTGAAAATCTGGTCGAATCCCGCGTTCAGCACGCTGCCCAGCGCCAGAGTGCTCATCAGCACGATCGTGCTCTGTATAGAGGGCAGCGTTACGTACCATATCCTCTGCCAGCGTCCCGCGCCGTCTATCGCCGCCGCCTCGTATACGTTGGGATCGATGTTGGTGATCGCGGCAAGGTAGATGATAGCGCCATAACCGAACGTCTTCCATACGTCCGTGCCGATAATGATCCCTCGGAACGCGCCGTTGGATATCATATACATCTGCGGCGGAACGCCGAACAGGCCTAGAACCTGGTTGACGATCCCGGTGTATGAGAAGATATTCGTGAACATGATGCCCAGTATTACCCATGAAAGGAAGTGGGGCAGGTACACCACGGTCTGCACCACGCGCTTGACGGGGATGATCTTCAGCTCGTTAAGGAGCACCGCGAACGATACGGGGACGATTATGTTCAGTATGATCTTGCTGAGCGCTATAACTAAAGTGTTGCGGATTACATTGCGCACCTCCGCCAGAGCGAACATGCGGTTGAAATGCTTCAGTCCCACCCATGCCGAACCCAGCATGCCCCTTGCCGGCACGAAATCCTGAAACGCGATAATCACGCCAAACATCGGTACAATGCTAAACACCAGCAGGAACCCTACGCCTATCACCATCATCGCGTTATAATATATCTCGTTCTTTACCGACCTCATCGCGCCGCCAAACCCTTCCGCCGCCTTTGCTAGATCACCAGGCGGGAAACCCCGCCTGGCGATCTTTCCGCGGCATTATCGCTATCCGCCCCGCCTCCATGGAGCGGTCAGAACGCGAGCAGTACCGCGTTATTTACCCAGCAGCGCGCTGATCTCATCGAGCAGAACCTGTCCGCCTTCCGCGTACCACTGTTCCACATACGCGTCGTAGTCGTCCACGGATTTCTGGCCTAGGATGATCTGCAGAACGATCTGCTGTTCGAGCGTCAGCAACGAAGGCACTATATCCGCCATGGATTCAGTGGTCTGCGAGTACGCGGGATATACGAACTTCACGTTCTCAGCGTCGGTGATCTCGCCCGCGACATAGCGCGAGTAGTACGATCCGCGATACTGATCGTAGCCTTCCTCGCCCGCGATGAATCTGCCGATGTTGATGGCTTCGGTCACTTCCGACGGGGTGGCTAGTCCTTCCTGGCTTCCTCGATCCACCAGCGCGTGGATACCATGGCTGAACGTTGGAACCACGTTGGAGTATTCCATGTTAACGCCGCTGGTCGGGAACAGATAGCCCCAGCTGATATCCAGATAGGTGGGGTTGTTCTGATTGCGGGATTCGTCATACAGCGTAGCGGCCTCTTCGTCAAAGCCCCTGTGCATGTCGTATTCCAGATTCATCACGCGGACGACGGCCTCCGGATGTTCGCAGTCCTTGCTCACGAGCAGAACCTCTCCGGCGGGCGAAGGCCACGGCGCGACGAACTCGCCCGCCTCGTTGACGGGAGCGTTCACAACGGCCACGTCCGCACCCTCGACGTTCTTGGGCAGGTCAACGATAGACCATCCGTACCACCACGGCGCGAACCACGCGGTCGCCTGTCCGCTGGTCGTCACGGCCTGAGTAAGCCCGCCGCCCACGCGGGTGGGGAATTCCTTGTCGATCAAGCCCTTCGCGTACCAATCGGCGAGCACCGCCAACGTATCCTTCATGCCCGGATGCAGCGATCCGTAAGTGATGGATCCGTCCTCCTGCTCGAGCCAGTAGTGCGGCGTGGCTCCGAACACGTGCGCAATCGGGTCGGCGGAGTACGCCACGCTGTAGTTAGCCAGCGGATCAGTCGCGTGCAGGGCGAGACCGACCGTATCGGGGAAGGCTTCCTTGGCCTTGGTCAGGTACGCCTCGATATCAGCGATGGTTTGGACTTCCTCGGCCTTCATGCCGATCGCGTCTAAGATATCCGTGCGCAGCCACAGCTGGTTATGCTCGTAGCCATAGCGCCCGGTGGGTATGCCCATTAGGCGACCGTTATCGGTATACGGCGCGAAGTGGCGTCCCTCGAACGAGGCGGCGGTGTCGCGCAGATACCAGTTCGCGTTATCCTCATACGCGTCGGTCAGGTCGGCCAGCAGGCCGTTGTCCAGCAACTGGCGGTATACCAGATAATCGTCGTTGTTCAGGCTGAACATGTCCGGCAGCGTTCCGGCGACGATATCCAGGCTTAGCTTGTTGATAAACTCGGTGCCGTCCACTTCCCAGACGGTCTTGGTCTCCACGTTGATCTTATCCTTGATATAGCGGGTCATTACGTTGTTGTCTAGGCTGTCGCCTTCGGGGAATTGCGCGTTCGGATCGGTTCGCTTGACGGTCGTGAGCACGACGGTTTCGTCATACCTTTGATAACCCGGCTCCTCGGCGACGACCGGGGCGGCGAGGCTCAGCAGCATAGCCAGCGCCAGCAAGATGGAAATTCGGTTCTTCAACGCGGTGCCCTCCTTGCAATCATAGGGATCGTTTATTGTGCGAACCGCCAAGGCGCGTGCGCGCCGCCTGTCCGCTATGCCGATAATATAACATATTCGGCGGAAAATGTAAAGCCATTTCCGCCGAATATGTAAACACATTGTCATTCCTTGCCAGCCATGCCCGAATTATACAATAAACTGCCGCAGATCGCGTTCCTTCGCATCGCCGCTTAGGTGCGCGCGCACATAATCGGCGTTGATCGCCAGATCCACGTCCGGCATATCCCCTCCGGCGTTGAAGGATATATCTTCCAATAACGCCTCGAACAGCGTGGACAGCCTGCGCGCGCCTATATCCTCTCCGTTCTCGTTCGCGACGCAGGCGGCCTCCGCCAGCGCGTCTAGCGCGTCGTCCATGAACGTCAGCTTCACATGATCCACGCCCAGCAGCGCGGCGTACTGCCGCGTCAGCGAGTTTTCCGGCTGGAACAATATATTCCTGAAATCCTCGCGCGTTAGCGACTTCAGCTCCACCCGCACCGGGAACCTACCCTGCAGTTCGGGTATCAGGTCGGTCACCTTCGCCACGTGGAACGCGCCCGCCGCGATGAACAGCATGTAATCCGTCCTTACCGGCCCGTACTTCGTATTGACCGTGCTGCCCTCCACGATCGGCAGTATATCCCTCTGCACGCCCTCGCGCGATACGTCCGGCCCTCCCGATTGATTCCGCCCGGCGATCTTGTCTATCTCGTCGATGAACACGATGCCGTCCTGCTCCGCGCGGCTTATCGCTTCCTGCGTCACCGCGTCCATGTCGATCAGCTTGCCTTCTTCCTCCGCCATCAGCAGCCGCCGCGCCTCGGCTATGCTCACGCGCCGCGTCTTCATGCGTTTGGGCAGCAGCCCGCCCATCATGTCGCCGATGTTGACCGCCGCGCCTTGAATCTCGACGCTGGGCGCGTTCTCCTCGACCTCTATCTCTATCTCCTGATCCTCTATCTCGCGCTTTAACAGTTTCAGCCGAACGTCCTCGCGGCGCAACTGCAGGCGCTGGCTCTCCTCGGGCGATACCTCCGGCTCCTTGGGTTTATTCCCCAGCAGTATATCGATCGGGTTGACGGGTTTCTGCTGGCGCTTGACGGGCGGATTAGTCAGCAGTTCCGCGATCCTCTCCTCCGCTAAAACCTGCGCGCGCAGACGCACCCTTGAACCATGCTGCTCCTTGACCATCCGAATCGACGCTTCTATCAGATCCCTTACGATCGAGTCCACGTCGCGCCCGACATACCCGACCTCGGTGAACTTCGTCGCCTCGACCTTGACGAACGGCGCCTCGACCAGCTTCGCCAGCCGCCGCGCTATCTCAGTCTTGCCCACGCCCGTCGGGCCGATCATCAGGATATTCTTAGGGTTGATCTCGTCCCGAATCGAGTCGGGCAGCTTCGCGCGGCGATACCGATTCCGCAAAGCCACGGCTACCGCGCGCTTCGCGCCGTCCTGCCCGACAATATACCTATCCAGTTCGCGAACGATCTCGCGCGGCGTCAGCTGTGCCATATGATCACACCTCTAAAACGGTTATATGGTCGTTGGTATACACGCATATCGACGAAGCTATCGACAGCGCCTCCCTGGCGATATCCGCGGCGGACATATCGGTGTGCAGCGCCAGAGCGCGCGCGGCCGCCAGAGCGTAATTGCCCCCGCTGCCTATCGCGCACACGCCGTCGTCCGGCGCTAGAACCTCGCCAGTCCCAGAGAGTATCAGCATCTGCCGGCTGTTCGCGGCGATCATCATCGCCTCCAGCTTGCGCAGTGTTTTATCGTCGCGCCAGTCCTGCGTCAATTCAACCGCCGCGCGCTCGAGATTGCCCGCGTACTGCTTGAGCTTCTCCTCGAACCGCTCGCACAGCGTTATAGCGTCCGCGACCGATCCCGCGAACCCCACCGCCGCCTTGCCTTCATAAACGCGCCGCACCTTCACCGCGCCAGCCTTGAATATGGTCGTCTCGCCCATCGTTACCTGGCCGTCGCCCGCGATGGCGCACTGCCCGTTCCTGTTCACGCCTACGATGGTTGTGCCCTTAAATACACTGCTCATATCTACTATACCTCTACACCTCGCCGCTCGCGGAGCGTCCGCTCGACAGACCGGATCGCCTCAAGCGAACGCTCGGCGACGCGGCGCGCTCTTTCGCGCTTGTCCCGGAACCGCTCGCGCGGCATATCTATGATCCCATACTGAATACCCATCGGCTGATAATCCCTGTTCGGCGAGGATACATACCGCCCCAGCGCGCCTATCGCGGTGAACGGCGGGAACGTTACAGGTTCACGTCCCAGAACCGATTGGCTAAGCGCGATCCCAGCCGCCAGCCCCGAAGCCGCCGACGGCAGATAACCCTCCACGCCCGTCAATTGCCCGGCGATATACAGCCCGCGCCTCTCCCGCGTCTCAAAAGACGCGCTCAGCGCCGACGGCGCGTCGATGAACGTGTTCCTGTGCATGACCCCGTACCGCGCGAACCGCGCGCGTTCAAGCCCCGGTATCATCCCGAACACGCGGCGTTGTTCGTCCCACTTCAGCCGCGTTTGGAACCCCACCATATTCCACAGCGCGCCGCCTTCATTCTCCGCGCGTAGCTGAACGGCGGCGAACGGCCTGCGTCCCGTTCGCGGATCGATCAACCCGACCGGCCTCATCGGCCCATACGCCAGCGCCAGCCTGCCCCGCGCCGCTATCGACTCGACGGGCATGCATCCCTCGTATAGCAATCCTTCCTCGAATCCGCGCACCGGAGCCGTTTGAGCCGCCAGCAACGCGTCGCGGAACGCGTCGTACTCCGGCTCGGCCAACGGGCAGTTCAAGTAATCCGCGCCGCCATGACCATAACGCGCGGCTGCGAATACCCTCTCCTCGCTGAGCGACTCCCGCTCGAGGATAGGCGCCGCAGCGTCGAAGAAGCTAAGCTTCCTCAATCCGGGCAGCGAGCCTAGCGCCTCGGACAGCGCTTGCGCGGTCAGCGGCCCGGTCGCGATAATCGCGGGCGGTTCGGGCAGTGAAACAGCCTCGCGGCGATCGACAGACACTAGCGGATGCTCCTCCAGCGCGTCCGTTATATATGAAGCGAAACGCTCCCTATCCACCGCCAGCGCGGTTCCTGCCGGAACCCGGGACGCGTCCGCCGCGCGCATTATCAGGCTGTCCAGCTCGCGCATCTCCGCTTTCAATAACCCGGACGCGTTGGTGATCTCGTCCGACTTGAGCGAGTTGGAGCAGACCAGCTCCGCGAACAGCGGGCTGCCATGCGCCGGAGTGAATCTATCGGGCTTCATCTCCACGATCGTCACTGGCACGCCATGCCGCGCCAGCTGCCACGCGGCTTCGCATCCAGCCAACCCCGCGCCGATTACTTGAACGCGCGTCATTCGCTCTCGGATCCCGATCCGGGCTCCTCGCCTGAATCCATATCGGCATACGAGTCCGCGTCACGCTCCGCATCGACAGGATTATCCTCTCCGTCCGCGTATCCCGGCGCCGATCCATACAATCCTTGACCGTCCGTCTCCTGATCGTCCGCCTGTTCTTCGTCCGCGATCTCCTCGCGGTACCTGCAGTGTTCGTTCGCGCACAGCCGCCAGCGCGAACCTTTGCGGTTCGTCTTGAGCGTCATGTATGATCCGCACTTGGGACACTTATCCGGCAGGGGGAAATCCCATGCGATAAAGTCGCAGTCCGGATAAGTCTCGCAGGAGTAGAATCGGTTGCCCTTGCGCGATGTTTTCTCCAGCAGACGCGCGCCGCACTTCGGGCACGGCGTGGCGATATATACGTACACCGGCTTCGCGCAGCGGCACTCTGGGAAACGCGGGCACGCCAGGAACCTGCCGTACCGCCCCATCTTGTATACCATCATCGCGCCGCACTTTTCGCACGGCACGTCCGACGTTTCGTCCTTGACCTCAACCTTCTCGATGGCGGACTCCGCCGCCTCCAACGAGCGGCTGAACCCGCTGTAAAACTCGCGTATCACATCGCGCCACGGCAGCGACTCATCCTCGACGCGGTCTAAACTGTCCTCCATCCCCGACGTAAACTCCACGTCCACGATATCCTTAAAGTGTTCGCGCATCAGCGCGGTGATCATCCGCCCCAGCTCGGTCGGCGTTAAGCGGCTCTTGTCGCGCGAGACGTACCCGCGCGCCACTATCGTGGATATGGTCGGCGCGTACGTGCTCGGCCTGCCGATGCCCTTCTCCTCCAGCGCGCGAACCAAAGAGGCCTCCGTGTACCTGGGCGGCGGCTGAGTGAAACGCTGTTCGCTGGTCACGTTTCCCAGAACCGCAGCGTCCCCCGCCGCAAGCCTGGGCAGCTTCACGTCGACGCCGGGCGTTTCATCGTCCACGCCCTCCTCGTACACCGCCGTGAACCCGGGGAACTTCTTATGTTCGCCGTAGAAGCGGAACTCCGCGCGCTCGTTCGCGACGCACGCGGTCTGCGTGTCGTACAGAGCGGGAGCCATCTGGCTGGAGAGGAAGCGCGTGTACGCCAGTTTATACAGTTTGTATTGATCGTTGGTCAGGGAGGATTTGATATCGTCGGGTCTGCGCGATATATCGGTTGGACGTATCGCCTCGTGCGCGTCCTGCGAGCGCGAGCGCGTCTTGAACTCGTTGGGTTTCCCTGGCAGATACTCCGATCCGAACCGCTTGCCTATCTCCTCGCGCACCGCTGCCAGCGCCTCGTCCGATACGCGCGTGGAGTCCGTACGGATGTAGGATATCAATCCCTGCGCGCCTTCGCCCTCCAGATCCACCCCTTCATAGAGCGTCTGCGCGATCTGCATCGTCTTAGCCGTCGTGAAGCGCAGTTTGCGCGCGGCCTCCTGCTGCATGTTGCTTGTCGTGAACGGGGGCGCGGGGGTCTTGCGCTTCTCGCCGTTCTTGACCGTCTTGACGGTATACGGCCCGCTGCCTATCGCCTCGAGCGCGGCCTTCGCTCCTGCCTCGCCCGTTAGTTTAGCCTTCTTGCCGTCCAGCGTATCCAGCTTAACGTGGAACGTCTGCCCGCCCGAGATCATGTCGGCCTCCACATCCCAGTATTCCTCCGGGATGAACGACTCGATCTCTTCCTCGCGATCGACGATGATGCGCGTAGCCACGCTCTGCACGCGTCCGCCGCTAAGCCCCTTCTTTATCTTAGCCCACAACAGCGGGCTGATGGAGTATCCCACCAGCCGATCGAGCACGCGCCGCGCCTGCTGCGCGTTGACCAGCGACATATCGATAGGGCGCGGGTGCTGTATCGCCGTCTTGACCGCCTTGGACGTTATCTCCTGGAACGTCACGCGGCACGCGGTTTCAGGCTTAACGCCCAGCAGATTCGCCAGATGCCACGATATGGCTTCGCCCTCGCGGTCAGGGTCCGTCGCCAGCAGTATCGCGGAGGCGTTCTTCGCTTCCTTGCGTATGCGCGCCAGAACCTCGCCCCTGCCCCGGATAGTTATATACTTCGGCTCAAAGTCCGCCGCCACGTCCACGCCCATCTGGCTTTTGGGCAGATCGCGCACGTGCCCATTGGAAGCCTCGACCTTGTACGAGCGACCCAGATACTTGGCTATCGTCCTAGCCTTGGCGGGGGACTCTACGATAACCAACTTATGTTTTCGTTCTGACAATTCAGGTTAACCTCGCTTGCGGATTATCTATACGTCCAGCCATCCTGAAACGCGAATAAGCCGCGCAATTCAAATTGGTTGACTATATTATTCCCTTGACGGCCAGCATTGTCAATAGCGTATTCACAGCCGACGCGCTCAACCCGGTAAATTCCACTATCTTATCGACATTCGACGCGGGTATGCCGGATGAGACCGCGTCGCGCACGCGCGTTTCGTCCGCGGACAAACCGCCTCGCGGCGAGGGAGAGGGGGCGGGCGGAGTGGCAGCGGGCGGAGCGGCAGCGAGAGGCGCGAGATCTGGAGCCGTAGCATCTGGAGCCGCAACAGCGGACGGAGCAGCAGCGGACGGAGCGGGAGCAAGCGCCTGCGAATCATGCGGATCGCCGGACATAGAAACCTGCGCGGGCTTAACGCCGCGCTTAGTACGTTTCTTCTGTTCGGCCTTCCCGGCCTTGATTGCCCCGGCTAGCGCCTCGTTTCCAGATTGCGGTATCCTCTCGGCGTGAAGGTCTTCCAGTATCTCCACCGCGCTGGTTATGATCCTCGCGCCTTCCCGCGCCAGCTTGTGCCCCGGCGCGCTGTTGGGCGAATCGGCATGCCCGGGCAGTATGAACACCTCTCGGTTTTGATCGACGGCGGACGAGACGGTATGCAGAGCGCCGGAACCTTGCTTGCCCTCGACCATCAGCACGCCTCGCGACATGCCGCTGATCAATCGGTTTCGCATCGGGAAATGCATACCCCTGGGTTCTGTTCCCGGCGGAAACTCGGATACGACGCTGCCGTTGGAGGCCAGCACGCGCTCTAGCAACTCTACATTCTCCGGCGGATACACCACGTCCACGCCGCATCCCATCACCGCGATCGTGCGCCCGCCCGCGTCCACAGCCGCGGTATGCGCCGCCGTATCTATGCCCCTGGCGAACCCCGATGTAACGCACGCGCCGCTTCGCGCCAAATCGCCCGCGATCTGCCTGGTCATGCGCAGGCCATACGCGGTAGGCTGGCGCGTACCCACCACGCCCACGCACCATTCGTCCGATATATCGCGCCTGCCCCTAACGTACAGCAGCGGCGGCGGATCGGCTATCTCCCTAAGCAAAGGCGGATACTCGCCGTCATCCTGGAATACCACGCACGCGCCGCATCTGTCCAGCCTCGCGATCAATTCGGTCGCCCTGTCCCGGTTATGCGACTGGCTCATCTTCTTCCACGCGGATTCGCCCACCCAGCGCATATCTTCGCCGAAATGCTCCCACACGGCTTCCGCGCTGCCGTACCGCGCGATAAGCCTCGCGAAGCCCCGCGCGCCGATCCCGTCCACGCTGGCTAGCCATATCTTGAAATACTGTTCCCTGCTATACCTCATGTTAACCGCGCCGCAGCGTTCATCTATCCTC
Source organism: Oscillospiraceae bacterium (assembly GCA_031255415.1). Lineage (GTDB taxonomy): Bacteria > Bacillota > Clostridia > Christensenellales > Aristaeellaceae > BNUH01. Next base: position 31,472 of record JAIRSO010000029.1, on the reverse strand, counting down.
GTCCGGCGCCCTGTAGCGCACGGCCTCCGCGACATGCTCCTCCCCGATCAAATCCTCCCCGGCAAGATCCGCGATCGTGCGCGCCACTCTGACGATCCTAAAGTAAGGCCTCGGGGTCATGTTGAACCTAGCCGCGGCGGCTAGCAGCAGATCGTCCGCTTCAGCCGACATAGGGCACAGCCTGCCGATCATCGACGAATCCAGCTGCGCGTTCGTGAATATGCCCGATCCCGCATAACGCCGGCGCTGTCTCTCTCGCGCAGCCTGAACCCTCATACGCACCCGCGCGGACGATTCAGCCGCCGGCGCGGCGCTGGACAGATCTTCCACCTTCACCGCGCCCACCCTAACGCGCAGATCGATGCGGTTGAGCAGCGGCCCCGATATACGATTCTGATACCGCTTAACGTCTCCAGGCGCGCACTTGCACCGCCCGCCCTCCTCGCCGTAGTACCCGCACTTGCACGGATTCATCGCGGCGGCAAGCATCACCCGCGACGGATAAACCTTGCGCGCGTGCGCGCGAGTCACGGATACGAACCCATCCTCCAGCGGCTGGCGCAAGGTATCCAGCGCGTGCGGCGCGTACTCTGGCAGTTCGTCCAGGAACAGCACGCCGTGATGCGCGAACGTGATCTCTCCCGGCGAAGCGTCCCTGCCTCCGCCCACCAAAGACGCCGCCGACGCGGAATGATGCGGGGCGCGGAACGGCCTCTCCGTCAGCATCGCGCTGCCCGCGCGCAATTCTCCCGCCGCGCTGTGTATGCGCGTCACCTCCAGCGCCTCCTCGAAACTCATGTCGGGCAGTATACCGGGCAGACACCGCGCCAGCATCGTCTTGCCCGATCCCGGCGGCCCGACCATCAGCAGGTTGTGCCCGCCCGCCGCCATAATCTCCAGCACGCGCTTAGCCTCGTACTGCCCGCGCACATGCTTAAGATCATAATCGCTGGACGCTCTCTCCCGCAGCGACTCATACGGCACGGGCTTAAGCGGCTCGATGCGCGATCGTCCCGCCAGATGATCGACCACCTCGCGCAGCGACGCGGCGGCTAACAGCGGCACGCGATCCACGCACGAGACCTCCCGCGCGTTATCTCTAGGCAGTATCAGCGCGGACGCGCCCGTTTCCCTCGCGAACAGCGCGCCCGACAGCGCGCCGGGCGCCTGCCTTAACGAGCCATCCAGCGCCAGTTCGCCCACGAATACCATCCCCGCGACCGCCCCGGCCTCCAACTGCCCCGATCCCACCAGCATAGCCAGCGCTATGGGCAGATCGTACACGGAGCCGTATTTCTTAACGCTCGCTGGGGCTAGGTTCACGGTCACGCGGCCCGGGCTAGGACGCAGCCCGCTGTTCGCCAGCGCGGAGCGCACCCGCTCTTTCGACTCCTTGACAGCCGCGTCTGGCAGTCCCACCAAGTCGAAACTGGGTATCCCTCCGGTATAACTGACCTCTACGGACACCTCGAACGGCTCCACGCCGTCCAGGCCGTAGCTCGTCACCCGCGCGAACACTTAACGCCAGCCTTATACACAAACATACGGTTCCCGCAGAAATTGATCAGCATCGATACGGGCGCGGCGGCTACTCCCGCCCACAGTTCGTTCCAATGGTAATGATCGGTAAGCAGGGCGACCATGCCCGTCGACGCGCCCAGCGACACGAGATTGACCGCTATGAACGCCGCGACCTGCGCGCCGCGCAGACGTTCCTTCCAGCGGAACGTCCAGCGCGTATTGATCGTCAGGCTCAGCGCCATGCCCATCGCGTACCCAATCGCCCATGCGGCCGGCGCGTACAGCCCCAGCCACACCCCGGCGGTATACACCGCGTATGAAAACGCCGTGTTGAGCATACCGGTCAGCCCGAACCGGATCATCTGCCCAAACCAGCCTGTCCACAGCTTGCTCACGCGTTCGCGCATTAATCCTCCCGCATCGCGTTAATAGTACAGCCACCCTTGAAACGGCCATCCCGGCAGTCTCATAAACCCAAACCAGTTCATCATATTCGCCCACGATCGCGGGAACGGCGTTCCCGTCGCGAACGGATAGAACCCGATGAACATCGCCGCGGACAATCCGACCAGCGCGAACCTCGCCACCCTCGCGCGCCTGGCCGACTCGGCTGAGCGCGACTCCCAGCGCGACAATACCCATACCACGCACAGCATTACAAACGGCGTGCTCGCGAAATAATGATAGATGAACATCGACCGGGGCACCAGCGCCCAAGGCAGATACTCCGCTAGGAATCCTATCAGCAGAAGCGACGGAACCGGATCGGTTTCAGCCTCGTACAGTCTGGTATCTATACGTCGGCGCAGCCAGTATACGATAACGCGAACCAGCGAGGCCAGCCCCGTCCACCATATAATAGGATTGCCGAACGCGATTATGGTCGATACCGTCCCTTCGGGCATATTCGACCCCGAATAATACCACATCGGCCTGAAGTCGAAAGGCCACTCGTACCATTTCGACTTGAACGGATGCGAGTCCACCAGCGCGCTGTGATAATTGAACATGGCTTTCTGCGCGTCTATCAGCCGGCGAAGCGTGTACGGCCCGCCCGCGGTCAGCTCCGGGATATAGCACAGCGCGTATATCCCTGCCGGGATTAATATGAACCACAGCGCGCACCAAGCGATAGTAACGCCCATCGCGGCGGGGAATCCTTTCGCCAGCCGCGCGGCCTCGCCGGACGCGTCCGCTCCGGCGCGCGTTATATAGCGATACTCCCGCCACCGGCGCGCGAACGACCAGAACAGTATCGCCGCCAACCCTACCGACGCGTACAGCCCGATCCACTTGCTGGATATCGCTCCAGCCATGAACAACCCCGACAGCGCCAGCCATGGCAGCGTGCGTTTAACACCGTCCTTGAAAACGTTCATCTGGAAGTATCGTATCATACACCAGTACATCAACATAATAAACAGCACGGGATAACTGTCTATCGTCGCGATACGCGTTTGAGTCAGGTGCATCAAGTCGAGCGACGTCAGCGCGGCGGCTAGCCCCGCCCATCTCGTCTTTTTAAACAACTGTTTTGCCAGCAGATACATCGCGGGGATCATCAGCACCCCGGCCGCCGCTCCCGCGAACCGCCAGCCAAACGGCGTCATCCCGAACGCCGATATACACAGCATGATGAATATCTTCCCCAGCGGCGGATGCGTCCATTCCAGCGCGGTCATGCCGTGAAGATACTCGAACCCCGTGCGCGCGTGGTATATCTCATCGAAATACGTGCCGTTCATGTACGACGGTTTATCAGGCGCGGCATACGCCTCGTCGGTCAGAGCGGATACCTCGCCAAATTCGCCGCCCGGCAGCCCCGACCCCCCGTCCAGCGACACGCCGCTTATATCCAGTATGTCCCCGTCCTCGCCTCGGAATACCACCTCGCCCAGCATCAGCCCGGGCAATTCGGCGGCTAGGCGCACATACCTAGCCGTATGCGCCGCCGGCTCGGGAGCGTAAGTCCTCTCGCCCTCGCCGTTATCCCACGACTGCGCGTTATACACCCAACGGAAGCACTCGCCTTTCGAGGACGCGGTCATCGGCGCGGTCCATTCCTCGCCGTCCTCGCTGGACGACCAGAACATCTCCCCGGTAGATATACCGTTATAATACATGATCGTGAACGTCCGAACCTCGCCCAGATCGAACGTCACCGTCTCCTCCGCGCCGGACGTTCTGTAAAACGTCTGCGGCGCGACCGTATCCCCCAGCCCCCAGTACGCGACCACCGCGTATGCCAGCGTCAACCCCAGCATCAACAGCCAGTCGGATCGTTTCATCGATAGCCTCGCGTCGGATTCGCGCGTCGCGCGCGCCTCCAGATCGACTGGCGCGGCTATCTCGCCCCCGGTGCGGATCGTATCGATTATCGCGGCTCGGCGCTTCGCGGCGTTAAACCCAAATCGCCTGATTCGCCTTCGGACGCATATCTCCCAGCCCGTCCACCCGGCGAGCGCGCCCAGCGCGAGATTGAACGACGCGATAACCCGCCCCGCGACCACGTCCGTCAGATGCTCGTTCAGCAGCACCAGCCAAACGTTATAGAACATCGTGACGCTTATACCCATCGCGATCCATAACAGCCGCCCGTCCTTGTGAACGGCATACGCCGCGAGGAAGCACGCCAGCGCGGGGAACAGATACCTCTCGTGCATCCGGAACGCGAACAGGAACAGCCCCAGGAACGTCAGCGCAGCCGCTAGGAACAGCGCGCGGCTGTCCTTCGCGCGCCAGTACAACCACAGCGTGGCGATCAATACCAACAGCATGAGCAGTAACGCCAGCCAAAGGTAAGTAAATTGCGCGAAGAACCTTGCCGACGTGGCGACCCAGTTGCCGCCCATCAGGTAATATAGATTCGCCGCGTTGACCGTCGCGTAATCATACGAGCCCATCGTGCCGAAATACTTGCCTGGCAGCCACGACCAGCCCAGCGTCGCGCAGAACGGACTCAGCAGCGCGAAACATATTGCCAGCCCGGCGGCTATGCCAACAGCGGCGCGAATCGTGTCCCTCGCGTCCCACTTGCGTTCCTTTAGGAAGAGTATCAGCGCGAGCAGCCCCAGCGGGCCGACTATCAGCGCCTGCGGTTTTACCAATACGGTCAGCATGTACAGCGGCAGGGCGGCGATATAATCGCCCTTGCTGGCGCGCCATAGCGCCAGACCCAGCCCCAGCGCTAACGCCGCGTCTATCTGCCCCCACGCGGAACCGATAGCCAGCGCGGCGGGATTGAACGCGTACAGTAACGCCAGCGTGATTCCCAGCCTCGCGCCAATAACCGATCCGCCGTCCCTCTCGCCCATCGTCTCGCCTATACGCCACAGGAACAATATAGTCCCCATATCCGCCAGTATCGGGCCGATCTTGACCAACAACTGCAATCCCGACGAGTTTTCCGACACGCCCAGCGCGCGTATAATCATCCCTATAGGCCACAGGAAATATAGATACCCGGGCGGATAATCGCAAAAGTAAGCGTTCTCGCCCACCTCGTAGAATCCAGCCGGGCCTATCTCCGCCATCCTCACCGCCCACGAGTAGAAACACCTTATATCAACGGAGAATCCCTTAACGCTAGCGGCAAGCCATACGCGCAGCCCAACCCCCGCCGCCAGTATCAACCCAAGCGCCAGCGCCCTGCGCGCGGTAGTATCCTCCGCGCGCCCCAGCGCCATCCACGCAGCGGCAGCAGCAACCGCGAACACTATCAGCAGCAGCCACAATCCCCCGCCGTCGCTCAACGGAGCGGGAGCCTTAACCGCCGCCACTACCGCCGGAGGCTCCAGTACAAGAATAGGAACGCCCGCCTCCGGCCTGTCGGCGCGAACCATAGATAGATTATCAAACCATGCCCTGCCTACGCTGTCGCTTCCATAACCGCCCAGCCGCGCGGCTACTTCCGCCGTCTTCTGTCCCTTATAAGTAAATATATATATATCCATGCGCAGCCATTCCCCGCCCGTGTCATGCTCGGACGGCAGCGACGCGTACGTCCCCAGCACCGATAGATTCGCGCCTAACCCTCCCGCCTCGTTATCTATATTCTCCGCCTTCACGTCTCCCGACAGGAGATACCATGTCTCCGGCTCCACCGAAACGGTTTGAGTGAACCTCGCGTCATTAGCCGCGACGTTCTCAACGCTGATAACCCCGTCTTCCCACGTAAGATTGCTAATTCCCCATTCGGAGCGCCACATACTGCGCTTCCAGCCCGACGGCAATCCCGTATCCGGATCACCCAGCGAGAAATCCCCGTTTACCAGAAGGTTCCCCTCAACCGGCGACGGCGAGGGCGTATCCTCCGTGATAACGCCTTCCCCAATCGGATCCTCCGCCACGGCTGAAGCGTCCCACGACGCGAACAGTACGCATACCAATAACGCCGCGAGTATCATACCTGCGCGGCGTGATCCAATCCTGAAACGCTTAAGCGCCCTAAAACCTGGCATGCTGCATCTCCTTTGTGACGATTTAATAGAGCGGCCTACGCCGCCGCGGGCGCTTCGAACGCGTTGCGGATATGCCTGATGCGTCCAGGATAAACCTCTATCACGTCGAACCGGACAGGCGCGTCTAGCATATCGTGCGCGTATAGCCATGACTGCGCGGCGTGCGCCACCTTCGCCTGCTTGCGCGGCGTGACCGCCTCGCAAGGCAATCCATATGCGGAGCCGGAGCGCGCCTTAACCTCTATGAACGCCAGCGTGCCGCCCGACAGCGCGACTATGTCCGCTTCCGATACCCTGGTGCGGTAATTCCGCTCCAGAATCCTGTAACCGCGCGTCTCCAGCCATGCCGCCGTCTGTTCCTCGGCGCGGCGTCCGAATTCGCGGGCGTTCCGCCTGGCGGCTTTATCCATCATGCGCGCGCCTCCCCGCCCAGTTTAACGCGATCCATCTTTCCATCCAGTTTCTTCAAAAAAGAAGCCCTATGTATCTTAGACGGTCCAAACGTCAAAATCGTTTCATAATGCGCGGCGGTTCCGTAACCTTTATGATTCGCGAAGCCGTAACCGGGGAACTCCTTGTCCAGCGCAGCCATAATCCGATCCCTCGTCACCTTCGCTATTATCGATGCCGCCGCTATACTATATGATACCGCGTCCCCGTGGACTATACTCTCCAGCCTAACGCGCAGCCGCGGATTCCTAGCGTCCACCAACGCAACGTCGCACCGCGATTCATCCGATGCGTTCAACCCCTCCGCAGCCCTTGCCATAGCCAGCTTCGCCGCGTTCAATATGTTTATCGACTCGATCTCCTCCACGTCCGACATGCCGATTCCAGCGAACCATGCCGATTCCAGTATCCTATCGTACAGCCTCTCCCTCTGCGCGGGAGAGAGTTTCTTCGAGTCGTCTACGCCGTCTATGATCGGCGAGGACGGCATCCCCACGCACGCCGCGATCACCGGACCCGCCAGCGCGCCGCATCCAGCCTCGTCTATGCCGGATATCCGCAGCCCCCGATCCCAGTACGCCGCGTCGTGAGCCGCCAGCGCGGCGCGCCTGGCCTGGCTATGCGCGCTCAAGCGTAATCCTCCCCAGCTTCCCCGCGCGGAACTCGTCCAGCGCGGCGGCAGCGCCGCGCGCGGTGTCAAGCCGGCCTCCGCTTAAGATATACCCGCGTCCCGCGCAAACCGCCTCCAGCAACGACCCGCGCGGCGATGGCTCTGAATCCATATTCCCCTCCCGACCAGCGTCCGGCGCGATCCTGAAACGCGCGCGCACCGCGTCCGGCGACACGTCCATCAACTCCCGCAGAAGATCTTCCGCCAAGCTCTCCTGATCCAGTATCTCATCCCTTATCGTACCCAGATACGCCAGCCTCCTCGACGCTTCTCTATCGTCTATCTTAGGCCACAATAAGCCCGGCGTGTCCAATAGCTCCAGCCTGTCGGCTACGCGCACCCACTGCGCGGCGCGCGTCACGCCGGGACGATCGGCGGTCTTCGCCGCCGCGCGCCCGCTTAGTTTGTTAATGAACGCGGACTTGCCGACGTTCGGCACGCCCACTACCATCACGCGGATCGTCTTGTTAATCCCGCGCGCCGCAGCGCGTTCGTACGCGCGCGACGACGCGCGCTCTATAGCGCCGAGCGCCTCGCGCGCCTTGCCCTTTAGCGCGTCGAACGCGACTGCGTCCACGCCGCCAGCCTGCGCCTTGGATATCCACGCGCTGGTCGCGGCTGGATCGGCTAAGTCGGACTTGTTCAGCACCAACGCCCGGCGCTTGCCCGCGCATAGCGCGTCCAGATCGGGATTGCGGCTGGATCGCGGCAGCCGCGCGTCGCATAACTCAACCACCGCGTCAACGCGGCGCAGCTGCTCTATCAACTGGCGGCGCGCCTTCGCCATGTGCCCAGGATACCACTGTATCTGCAACCCTGACTCTCGCTCCTTTCAGCCCCCGCTTTAGATAGACGACGGGGTTTACGGGGCTTTGCCCCGATACCCCACGAGGGGTTTCACCCCCTCGACCCCTGACCAGCGTGCCGCTGGACCTTCCTGGCGGTGCGTCGGGCGGCCTCATGTGGCGGGTTGGGCTTGGAGCTCCCTCTCACGCGCGGGCGCGAACCGGAGGTCTTGCATCGCCGCCATCGCGGCTACGGCTCCGTCGGCTGCGGCGGTCACGATCTGGCGCAGCGGCTTCGTCCTTAGATCCCCCGCCGCGTACACCCTGCGCAGGTTCGTCCTCGTGTCCTCCCCCGCCGTTATATACCCCTCTTGGTTCAACTTCACCTCGTCCTTGACCAGCCCGGTATCCGGATCCTCCCCTATCGCTATAAAAACCCCTTCGACTGGCAGCCTTGTCCTCTCCTGATTCTTCACGTTCTCTATCTCTATCGCCCTTAGCTTCTCCTCGCCTTCGAACGTCTTCACCACGTGATCCCATATAACGGTGATCTTCGGATGCTCCAACAGCCTCTTTGTCAACGCCTCATCCGCCCTTAGCTCCGCCCTCCTGTGCACTACCGTCACATGCTCGCATATCCCCGCCAGATATATCGCGTCCTCCGCCGCCGTATTCCCTCCGCCTACTACGGCGGCCTTCTTCCCTTTCATCATAAACCCGTCGCATGTCGCGCACCAGCTAACCCCTCTCCCTCGCAGCTCCTCCTCCCCGTTCACCCCCGTCTTCCTGGGCCTTGCCCCCATCGCTAATATCGCGGCCTTCGCGGTGACTACCATCCCGCCTTCCAGCTCCGCCTTTTTTTCATCCCCCGCCAGCTCCAGCCTGCTCACCCCCGCGCTTCTTACCGCCAGCCCGGCTTTTGCCGCCTGCCTTTCCATGGCCATCGTTAATTCCGGCCCGCCTATCCCGTTATCAAACCCGGGATAATTCTCCACGTGATTCGCGGTCGCGGCCTGTCCTCCTGTGAACATCTTTTCCAGCAGTACGGCCGACAACCCCGCCCTTGCCGCGTATAACCCCGCGGTCAGCCCCGCCGGCCCCCCGCCTATTATCATCACGTCGAAACTATCCGCCGGCTTCGCCAACTGCACCGGCCTCTCTTTGCGCCCGATATATACAGCCATTCAACCCTCCCGACCCGGCGCCCGCCGCGTCGTTTCTTTTAACTGATACTGACTAATATATCACGGAAAGGCATGTTGTAAACCAAAAAAATCCCCCTCCGCGCCTGCGGAGGGGGCGTGCCTTCTCAACGCTTTGAGAACTGCGGCGCGCGGCGCGCGGCTTTCAGGCCGTACTTCTTGCGCTCCTTCATTCTCGGATCCCTCGTTAACAGCCCGTCTTTCTTTAACGGCGCCCTCAGATCGGGATCGGCCTTGCACAGCGCCCTTGCCACCCCGTGGCGGATCGCCCCGGCCTGGCCGGACAACCCCCCGCCCACTACGTTTACTAACACGTCGAACCGCGCCAACATCTCCGTTAGCGTCAGCGGCCTGCGCACGCTCATTTTCAGCGTCTCCAGACCGAAATATTGATCGATATCCCGCTTGTTGATCGTAATCTTTCCCTCGCCGGGGATCAGGCGCACGCGCGCTATCGCTTTCTTGCGGCGGCCTACGGCCTGGTACGATGCCTGCATGTGGGTTCCTCCTGCCTTTCGAACCGTTATTATTACAGCGCGCCGCGTTACAGGGCGAGCGGTTCAGGCTTCTGCGCCTCGTGCGGATGCTCCGCTCCGGCGTATATTTTCAGTTTGCGCGCCATCTTCCTCCCGAGCGGCCCTTTGGGCAGCATCCCGGTTATCGCGTGGCGTACGGCAAACTCCGGCTTGGTGGCCATCAGTTTGCGGTACGGGGTCTCCCTCATGCCGCCGGGATACCCTGAATGCTTATAGTAGATCTTCTGATCCAGCTTCTTCCCTGTCAGAACGACCTGCCCGGCGTTGATTATTATAACGTGGTCGCCGGTATCGCAGTGCGGCGTGAATATGGGTTTATGCTTGCCGCGCAGTATCGACGCGGCCTGGCTGGCGAATCGTCCCAGCACCAAATCCTTCGCGTCGATTACGTACCACTTGCGCTCCACGGCGGAGGCTTTTGCCATATACGTGTTCAAGACGTTTATCCCCCTTGGATACAGCATCATTAACAGGCTTCCCGCGCTCGAACGCTGGTCTACATCCGCCCGCGTTTGCCCCAAACCGCTTACGCCGTGGATCCCGGGGCTAACGAAGCCCACGCGCGCATTCTATATTGTAACCCAATCCCTCAAGCCCGTCAACCCCAAATATGATCCGCCAAAACTTTTACGCCCAGCAGGATCAATATAATCCCTCCCGCGCGTTCAGCCGTCTTGCCGAATCTCTCCCCGAACCTCCGCCCTATCCATACCCCGGCTCCCGCCATCGCGAACGTCGTCGTCCCGATCAGCGCCGCCGGAAATACAATATCCACCCTCCGGAACGCCAGCGTGATCCCCACCGCGAACGCGTCTATCGACGTCGCTACCGCCAGAGGGAACATAGCCGCCGGACGCATCTCATCCTCCGCCGTATCCTCGCCCGCGTCCTCGCCTTCCTCCGGCTCCTCTTCCGCGAACGATCCCCTCAGCGTATTATACCCGATCGCAACGAGTATCAGCATCGCTATCCAGTGATCGAAACTATCCAGCAGCAACCCGAACAGCGCGCCCAGAAAGAACCCTAGCGTCGGCATCAACGCTTGGAACCCGCCGAACCAAAGCCCCGCCGTCACCGACTGCCTAAGCCTATACCGCGGCAGCGCGACCCCTTTGCACACCGCCACCGCGAACGCGTCCATCGACACCGCCGCCGCCAGAACCACTATCTCCCATATAGCCATACCCGGCTATATGAGCCAGAGATTTGCCGAAGAACCCTTAAGTTTGAGCAGCGCCTCGACGAAGAAATAATCCCCGTACACCATCTTGATGTGCCACGACGACCTATCCTCATACGAGCCTGTGCACAGCTTCAGTATCCCCGGCTCGTCCATTGACCAATCGGCGCAGTGATCCGCCATGGCCTTGATCATGTTCAGCGCCGCGCTCCGGTACTCGTCCGCGCGTTCTGGAACCAGTCCCGCCAACTCCAGCAATCCGCACGCCGCTATCGCGCCCGCGCAGTTATCCTTGGCGTAAGGCTCTTGCGGCTGCTCAAAGTCGATGTTCGGTATCCAATCCGGCGTTATCCGTTCTATGAACCTATCCGCGCACCGTCGCGCGGTATCCAGATAACCCGCCTTGCCCGTCCATAAATAGCTAAGCGCGAACCCGTACAGCGCCCATGCCTGACCCCTGGTCCAGCTGCTGCCCGGCGCGTATCCTTGCCCGCGCGGGGTATCCAGAACCTCGTCGGTCTCCGGATCGAATATGACGATGTGATGGCTGGACGCGTCCGGCCTTATGAAGTGCTTAATCGTGTGATCCGCGTGCCGCTGCGCCATCAGCCGGAACCTTGGATCCCCCGTCTCGCGCGAGGCCCAGTACAGCAGCGGCAGATTCATCATCGTGTCGATGATCGACCAACCCGCCCTGTCCCCGTTCCACGCCCGGACGAATCCGTTCGGATTGAACCGCCCCGCCAGCAGATTCGCGGCGAGCAGCGTGTTATGCAAACTAACCGGATTCTTCGTCAGCGCGTAACTAACCCCGCTGGATATCTTGAACTGGAATCCTAGATCGTGATGCAACTCCTCGAACCGATCCAGTATCCTGGCCATCGCCTCGTCCGCGCGCTCGGCTTCCCGCGCGTACTGCGCGCCGCCCGTGCCGATCTCCATCAGCCGCATCAGCGCGGGCCAGAACCCATTCGTCCACCATACCGGACCGTGAGGGTTTATCCACCCGCCGTCCTTCGCCGTGTACGGTATTACGTCCAGCTCGCGCGCCTTCTTAACGCAGTACGGCATTTTGAGGACAACCTTGTCCCATACCCCGCCGATCCACGCGTCCGCCGCTGATTCAGGCACATCCATCCCTCCCTGTTTTGCCGAATAAGGGTAACAAAACGCCAACGGATGCCCAACCCTTGCTGAGCATCCTTAAAACAGCGGCCTGTCCATTGTGACCCATCGGAGACTCGAACTCCGGACACCTTCATTAAAAGTGAAGTGCTCTGCCAGCTGAGCTAATGGGTCGAGTTTGGCTGGGATGGCAGGACTCGAACCTGCGAATGCGGGAGTCAAAGTCCCGTGCCTTACCGCTTGGCTACATCCCAACATCCGCGCGGGCAATACGCTTTGCGGCTGATCCGCGTGATAGATTATGCGGTCGCGTCCTGATCCGTTCCGGCGTATCCAGGACAGGACGCGACCGCGCGTTGGGGTGGATAGTGGGGTTCGAACCCACGACTTCCAGAGCCACAATCTGGCGCTCTACCACTGAACTATATCCACCGCGTATGGCGCGCCTGAAGGGATTTGAACCCCCGGCCAACGGCTTAGAAGGCCGTTGCTCTATCCAGCTGAGCTACAGGCGCAGAAGCCGCGGCCGCCGCTCGATCACACCAGTGATGGATTATACCACCAACGCAATGGCGTGTCAAGGCGAATTGCAATCGTCAAAATCAGCGCGCGTTCATAAAGTATGCTTATTGTGTAATAATGCTTTCCAGCCGTCATTCCCAACGAAAGCCGACAACCTTCCCCAATAAAACCAAAGCGTTGAAAATCCATGATTCTCAACGCTTCTCGAGGGTCAAAACCCATATGGTGCGCCATCAGGGACTCGAACCCGGGACACCCTGATTAAGAGTCAGGTGCTCTACCAACTGAGCTAATGGCGCGTACCCGCGTACCCTACGCATACAAGAATACTACTGCGCGAATTGATTGTCAAGCATAAATCGCGGCGATGATCCCGCAATCCGCGCCGCAGCCAAGCGTCCCCGTTAACCCCTCAATATTTTGTGCATCGGCTTACCTTTCGCCAATTCATCGACCAGTTTATCGAGCATGCGGACTTTACGCATGAGCGGATCCTCGATAGTCTCGACGCGCACGCCGCAGATCACGCCGGTGATTTTATCGGCGTTCGGGTTAATACGCGGCGCGCGCGCGAAGAACGTCTCATAGTCGGCGGCGCTGTCGATCATCCCCGCCAGCCCCGCGTCGTCGTAACCGGTCAGCCAGCGCACGACCTCGTCGACCTCCGCCTTCGAGCGTCCTTTGCGTTCGGCTTTATCGACCAGGAGCCGATACACATCGGCGAATACCATCCTGTACACGCGCTCATTGCTCATTGAGCCTGTCCAATTTCCACCGAACAACGTCGGTGATCAATTGATAATCGATGGGCTTATCCAGCGGCAGATGGATTGATCCTTTGGTGGTCTTATACCCCTCCAGCCGCTGCGCGAGCGCCGCGGAAGCCTCGCCTCCGGGATACAGCCCGATGTGCTTATTGCACGCCGCGAAATGGATAAGGTTCGCGCCCTGCCAGAACGTAGGCATACCCCACGCCAATTTTTCAGTCGCGTCCGGAGCGGCGGCGCGGATGGTCTCGCGCACCCGCTCAAGCAGAGGCCGCACCGCCTCCGTCTGATCGGCGATATAATCCTCCACGCTGTTTATCTCGCCGCAGAAGTGATGCTGTCCCTCTTTCTTGAAATCGCGTCCGCACGCCGGACATTTCCACATCGGGTTATCCCTCCCCGCATAATCTGGACAGCAGTATAACAGGCCGCGCGCGCAGCGTCAAGACCATAACCGCGAACCAACGTAACGCGGTTTATTGTGCAAGGCCGCGCCCGGAATCATTCCAGCCCTTGCCAACCCGGTCAAACAACGCTACTATTAACCCATGCAACGCAGGGAGGCGACGACAATGACTCTATACGAGACCATCTATGCCCGCCGCAGCGTAAGGCGGTACGACAAGACCCCTCTTACCGAGGCGGAATTATCCAGGATCAACGCGTATCTGCTTGGCGTAACGCAACTGCCCGGCCAGTCCGCGCGGTTTGAGATCGTTGACGGCGGCAAATTGAAAGGCGGTCTGGCTCCTTACGCGATACTGGCTTTCGCGGACGACGGCGGCAACGAGATGATAAACATCGGGTATGTTTTGCAGGAGGTTGATCTATTCCTGCAAAGCGAGGGGTTCGGGAGCGTCTGGTGCGGCATGGCCTCGCCGAAAGAGCATCAGCCCGGCTATCGTATCCTGCTGGGATTCGGTCCCTCAAGCGCCCCGCTTCGAGGCGGCGAAGCCGATTTCAAGCGCAAGAAACTATCGGACGTCAGCAACGAAGACAACGCAACCGCGCGCGCGGTGAGGCTAGCGCCGTCCGCGGTAAACTTCCAGCCGTGGAAGATGGAGTTCGCGGACGGCTTAATAACTATCCACAGCAACGTTCGCGGCGTGGGCAAGATATTGCCCGGCAGGTTTTACCTGTACGACCTGGGCATCGCGCTCAAGCACGCGCAGACGGCTCTAACGCATCAGGGCAGGAAGATAGAGGATATCAAACTCGACGGCGGCGGCAAGGACTCCTTCGCCCAGATAAGATACTCTTAAGCGCCCACCCTTATCCAAACATATCTATCCCGAGTATCCCGGCGGCTATCGGCGCGACGTCCAACAACGAACCGCCGCGCCTCGCCCCGGGCTTAAACCCTTCGCCCCTGACCGCGTAGAACACACAGTAGTCCGGCATATCCGCAGGATAACCGTGGTTGCCCCTCTCGCCGGACTGAACGTTATCATAACAATAACCCAGCTTCGCGCTGAATCCGAACGGCAGCTGCGCGCGTCCGCTTTCCAGCGTCTCCTCTTCGGTCAGGAACCGGCCGAATCCCTCCGATCCGGCGATAGCCGCGCGCACCCGAGCCGTATCTTCATCGTTCAGCGCGCCCGCGTGGAAGAACGCGCTCCCGCCGCAGCATTCGACAAAACAGCCGCTCTCCCCCGGTTCAAACCCGTTCGCGCCGCGTCCCATCAATCCCATGCCGACAAGTATATCGTTAGGTATCACAATAGTGTGAACGTCCAATTGAGCGTGATCGGAAAACACGATAACCGCCGTATCCTTTCCAGCGGCCTCCAGCAGTATGCCCAGGCTCCTATCCAGGCTGGCATACGCGGTCTGCAACTCCGGCGAGCCATACGGGTTATGATGCCGGATCAAGTCGTAGCACGTAAGATGCACCATCGTCAAATCCGGACGTTTTCCGCGCAGGATATCGGCGGCGCACGCCGTAACAAAATTATCCAGAGCGGGCTGGCGAACGCCGTCGAGCAATCCGCCGTATTTCAACATCAATCGCGCTTGCAGGATCTTGCCTCCCGCACGAAGATTCGCCAGGATTTGATTCTCGCCCCGCCGAATATGCGTCTCCGGAACGTTCCAGCGGATATAACGCGATCCGCACGTGCAAGGCCACAGCACGGCGGCGGACGTAAGTCCCGCCTCCGCCGCGGCTTGCCATATCGTCTTGGCCTTGATCGCGGACTCGTCTACGATCCATCGCGGATCGAGGCTTGGGAACGGTTCGGTATTGCCCAGCACCCCGTGTTCGCGCGGCGGCCTGCCCGTGGCTACCGAGCAGTGAACGGGATAGGTGTTCGTCGGGAACACGGAACGCGCGTCCAGCGTTACGGACGCGCTTTTCGCGAACGCGGCGATATTTGGAAAGCGCGGCTGTATATCTTCCCATTCCGCGCTGGAGAGCGCGTCGAAACTGACGATCAGCAGTTTACTCAATCCTAATCACTCGCACTTCAGATAACCGCCGTGATACGCGACCACAGCGGCGGGCTTTCGCGCGAGAATCCTCTCGAGCGAGCGGCGGCCTTGATCCATATCCTGCGTATACTGCGGATTCGGTCCGGTAATGCTCCCATGCGCGATGTTGAACGCGTCGCCGCCCACCATAATCCCGCTCGAGCGCAGGAACAGGCACATACTGCCGGGCGTGTGTCCCGGCGCGTGAACGACCTCGATCCCGCCGCAGTACGGCAGAACCTCGCCATCCGCGACCGTCTGAT
Source organism: Oscillospiraceae bacterium (assembly GCA_031255415.1). Classification (GTDB taxonomy): domain Bacteria; phylum Bacillota; class Clostridia; order Christensenellales; family Aristaeellaceae; genus BNUH01. The sequence continues at coordinate 15,522 of JAIRSO010000029.1, read as the reverse complement.
CCACATGGATATTCAGGCTGGGAAAACCTTTAATCGGCGGCAAAGTCCCATCTATATACGCGGCCTCGTCCACATGCGCGACGACTCGCGCGCCCGGAGCCAGTTCCAGCAGACCGCGCACGCATCCAATATGATCTATATCCTGATGCGTCAAAATGATCTGCGTGATATCCTCGGCGCGCCGTCCAGCGTCCGCTATCGCGCGGACGAACAAATCCAGCTGTCCGGGATACCCCGCGTCAATCAACACCGTATGTTCGTCGTCCCACGTCAGCACGGGGAACATGCCCGCGCCGCCGGAGCTTATGTCAAGCGTATGCGTATTCGGCGCGATCCTCATAACAGCGGCCTCCTGTTTTTAGTATAATTGCCGGTACGCATTATAGCATACCGCGCGCGGGCAGTCCAGAGTCGCGCGCGAGTTCCCTCTTGACAATCCGGCTTGTCCGCGATACACTGCCAGCGTCGGATCAAAGGCTTGCCTGCATGCGCGCGAGGGCGCGCCGGCGCTGATACGCGCCGAGGGAACACCGATGTGAATTCGGGGCTATCCCAGTAACCGTGACGCTGACGAGAGAGCGGCGGCCACTGCCAGTAATCGCGTTCGGCTATGCCGAATAGGATTAAGGCGGGAAGGCGCTCCAGTAGGATGACGCTAAGCCGGGAGACCTGTGCAGGGTATACACGTACCTCTGGGATTGGGGTCTGCCGCGCTGATACGCCGCGCAAGTTTGGCTTGCGCTGTTTGTCGCCGCTTCCCATCTTGGGGGGCGGCGGCTTGTTTATACCCGCGCCGCGCGCGGGGCAAAGCGGTACGCGGAGGGCAAGCGGAGGACAATATGAACAAACTGCACCTTTACACAGGCGAGGGGAAGGGCAAGACGACCGCCGCGATGGGTCTGGCGCTGCGCGCGCTGGGACACGGCCGGCGCGTGCTCATCGCGCAGTTCCTGAAGGACGGGAAATCCGGAGAGATAGCCGCGCTCAAGCAGTTCCGGGGCGCGCGGATCGCGCGGGTGACCCCAGCGAAAAAGTTCACGTTTATGATGACTCCCGAGGAGCTTGACGAAACCAGGCGCGTCCACGCGGACGAGGTCGAAAAACTGATCGAGCTGGCGAACGCGGAAAAGCCGCGCATGCTGGTACTCGACGAGTTGGCGATGGCGGTATACCTAAACGTACTCGACGAGACCGGCGCTACGCGGCTGATCGATACCGCGCTCGCGCACGGCGAGACGGTCGTCACGGGTCGCTACGCGCCGCAATCCATCGTCGACCGCGCCGATTATCATACCGAGATGGTCAAGCTCCGCCACCCGTTCGACGAGGGACTGCAGGCGCGCCCGGGCGTCGAATGGTAACGCGCCCAACGATAACGGATTATGCGATAATCCGCGCGGCTTCGCGCCGCGCTGGTTGATATTGGACAAGCAAGGAGGCTTTCCCATGAACCGCAGCACCCCCCTGAACCGTACTATCGCGATTCTCCTTACCCTGCTGGCGCTGCTGGCTTTCGCGCCGCACGCGCTGGCGCAGTCCGCCGCCGTAGACGTAACGGACATGACGGGCCGCGCGATCCATCTCGACGCTCCGGTGGAAAGGATCGTAGCCCTGACCCCCTCCGACTGCGAGATACTCTACGCGCTGGGCGCCGGCGGCACGCTGGCGGGGCGCGGCGCTTACTGCGACTATCCGCCGGAGGTGCTGGACATAACGGCGGTGCAATCCGGATCGTCCACCAATTATGAGGAAATAGTCGCGCTGGAGCCGCAGGTCGTCCTGATGAGCACGATGTCGCAGACGGAGGAACAGGCCGCGCTGCTGGAGTCGGCGGGGATAACCGTGGTCGTCAGCGCCGCGCAGGATATCGAGGGCGTGTATACCGCGGTCGAGTTGATCGGCGCGGTGGTCGGCAGGGAAGAGGAGGCCGCCAACGTTATCGGCGGCATGAAGGATTCATTCGCCGCGATAGCGGCTAAGACCGCCGGAGCCGAGTCCGGCAAGACCGTATACTTCGAGGTATCGCCACTGGAATGGGGGCTGTGGACGGCTGGATCAGGCACGTTTATGGACGAGCTGGCGCGGATGATCGGCCTTGAGAACGCTTTCGCGGACGTGCAAGGCTGGGGCGAGATATCGGAGGAGCAGGTTCTTGAGCGCGATCCGGACTATATCGTGTCGATAACGATGTATTACGGCGAAGGCCCTACCCCCGTGGAGGAGATCATGGGTCGCGAGGGCTGGAGCGGGCTGAAGGCCGTGAAGAACGGAACGATCCTCAACGCCGATTCCAACGAGATATCCCGTCCGGCTCCCAGGCTGGTGAACGCGGCCCAAACGCTGTACGATTTTGTATACGGGCAATAGGATGATCGGCTGATGCGCGATCGTACCGAGTCTTTCCGCGCGTACGAGTACGCGGCGTTCATACTCGCCGCGTTCGCGGTGATGCTGTTATGCGTATGCGTCGGCAGCGTGAGGGTTCGCGCCGCCGACGCTCTCGCGGTTATATGGGGATCGATATGGAACCTGCCCCTGCCCGAAGGCGTGTCAAGGCCGATTATCATGTCGGTGCGCCTGCCGCGCGTGTTATGCGTGGCGCTGTCGGGCGCGTCTTTATCGTTATGCGGCGCGGCTATGCAGGGGCTTTTGCGCAACCCGCTGGCGGACGGATCGACGATGGGCGTGTCCGCCGGCGCGTCGCTGGGCGCGGTGATCGCGCTGGCGTTCGGGGTGACGATCCCGGGACTGCCGTTCGCGGGCGCGATGACGATGGCGATGCTCTTCGCGTTCCTGTCGCTGCTTGCGATACTCTCTTTGGCGTATCGATTGGATCGATCGTTATCCACCAACACGATCCTGTTGATCGGCGTGGTATTCTCGATGTTTGCGCACAGCATAATCAGTTTGATCTCCGCGTTCGCGGGCGAGAGGATCAAGACGATACTGTTCTGGACGATGGGCTCGCTGGCTGGCAGCACGTATGCGAACGCGCTGGCGCTGTTATGCGCGCTAGTCGTATGCGGCGCGGCGATACTGCCCTCGGCGCGAGAGCTGAACGCGTTCGCGATAGGCGAGGACAACGCGCGCACGATCGGCGTGAACGTGAGGCGGGTGAAACTAGCCATACTGGTGTCGGTATCCGCGCTGATCGGGGTATGCGTGTCCGTCGGCGGGACGATAGGGTTTGTGGGGCTGGTTACGCCGCACATAACGCGGATGCTTGTCGGGCCGAACCATAGGCGGCTGCTGCCCGCCAGCGCGTTTGGAGGCGCGGTGTTCCTGATGCTGACAGACCTGCTCGCGCGGATCATCATCCGTCCGCTGGAGCTGCCGATAGGGGTTGTAACATCGCTGATAGGATCGATCGCGTTCATCTATATATTCGCGAAAACGAGGCCGGTTCGATGACGCTCGACGTTAAGAACCTAAGCGTCAGTTACGGCGGCAAGCCGATACTAAGCGGCGTGGAGTTTACGCTTAGCGCGGGGCAATGGCTGATGGTGGTCGGGCCGAACGGCGCGGGCAAGTCCACCCTGATCAACGCGATATCCCAGGGCGCGCCGTACGCGGGCGCGGTGCTTCTGGACGGCAAAGACGTAAGCCGCATGAAGCCCAGGGAGCGCGCGAAGCGAATAGGCGCGCTGGCGCAGCATCATTCCGTAGGCTACGGTTTCACGGCGGAAGAGGTGGTGCGCATGGGTCGATACGCATATTCGGGCGGGTGGCCTCGTTCGTCCCACGCGGAAGACGCGGAAAAGACCCTCGCCGCGCTGGATCAAGCGGGGTTGATGGAACTGCGCGGGCAATCGGCGCTTACCCTCTCCGGAGGCGAGCTTCAGCGGGTGTTCCTAGCGCAGATATGGGCGCAGGATCCGAGCATACTCCTGCTGGACGAGCCGTCCAACCATCTTGATCTATCTCACCAGCGGCAGACGTTCGACCGCATCCAATCCTGGCTTGCACAGCCCGACCGCGCGGTGTTATCGGTCGTGCATGATTTAAGCCTGGCTCTGGCATACGGCACGGACGCCTTACTTTTGCGCAATGGCGAAACGATAGCGTCCGGCGCCGCGCGAAGCGTCCTATCGCAAGAGACGCTGCGCAGGGCTTACGATATCGACGTGCACGACTGGATGCGCCGCATGCTGCGCCAGTGGCAAGAGTAAGTACGCCCGCTCTATCGTTTCACACGCGGAACGCCTCCGCTGTCGCTTACTCCGGCTCCCGGGGAACTTCTCTACTGTCGCTTCATACTAAGCCCCCCCGTCTTGATAATCCCATCGCGATATGATATCCTTAGCGCGTATCCGTTGCCGAAAACAGGAGGCTCGCTATGAAGATAACCGGCGGCCTTGTCTACCAGGACGAGGCGTATTTCGCGGAAGCGGACTTGCTTATCAAGGACGGGGAGATATCCGATATCGGCGCTCTGCTCGCGCCTGACGAAACATATGACGCGGCTGGCTGTTACGTCGTGCCGGGGTTTATCGACACGCACATACACGGCTTCGCCGGCGTGGACACGATGAGCGGCGCGGACGCGGTTCGAACCATGTCCCGCGAGCTAGCGAAACACGGCACCACAGCGTTCCTGCCCACCACTATGACCGCCTCCAAACAGGATACCAGAGCCGCGGTGCGCGGCGTGGCGCTGGCAATGTCCGACCCGGAGCCAAACGGCGCGGCCATACTGGGTTGCTTAATGGAAGGCCCGTTCTTCTGCGCGAAACGCAAGGGCGCGCAGCCGGAACACGCCTTGCTCAATCCCTCCGTCGCAGCCTACGAGGACATGACAGGCGAGGATGAGAAGGCCGTGCGCCGTCTCGCTCTCGCGCCTGAATTGCCGGGCGCGGACGAATTGATCCGCGAGTTGGTCTCGCGCGGCGTGCAGGTGTCGCTGGGCCACACCGACGCGACGCACGCGCAGATGACCGCAGCAGCCAGTATCGGCGCGTCCTCCGTCACGCACGTGTATAACGCGATGTCCCCGCTCACGCACCGCGAACCGGGCGCGGTCGGCGCGGCGCTCACCAACCGCCAGCTTACCGCCGAGTTCATCGCCGATCTGATCCACCTGCATCCAGCCGCACTGCGACTGGTCTACGACGCGAAAGGCCCCTTTGGCTGCGCCGCGATAACGGACAGCATGGAGGCCGGGGGCATGCCGGACGGAAAGTATAAGCTGGGCGGACAGGAAGTATTCGTAAAAGATAACGCGGCGAGGCTGAAGGACGGCACGCTGGCAGGGAGCGTGCTGACTCTGCGGCGTTCGCTAATGAATATGGTAACGGTAGTAGGCGTGCCGCTGGCGCGGGCTTTACCGATGTATACGTCCACTCCGGCGCGGCTGATCGGCGAGACGAAGCGCGGCTCTCTATCCAAAGGGATGATCGCGGACGTGGTGGTGATAGACCGCTCGTTCAACATACGCGCGGTATGGACCGCCGGAAAGCGCCGCGTGTGAGCCGATATGAACGCGTCCGCTGATTCTACAAAATATTACAGTCCGCTAGCCCGGTCGTTATCGCCTTACGTCGCGGGCGAACAACCCCAGGGCGGCGGCTGGATCAAACTGAACACGAACGAATCGCCGTACCCGCCCTCCCCGCGCGTGATCGAAGCCATACTGAGCGCGGCAGGCTCCGACGCCGGCGAACTGCGGCTGTATCCCGATCCCAACGCGGACGCTCTGCGGGACGCTCTAGCCGAGCGCCACGGCCTCGATCGGGAGAATATCTTTATATCTAACGGATCGGACGAATCGCTGGCGTTCGCGTTCGCGGCGTTCTTCGCGGGATTGGAATGCGCGACTCCCGCCGTCGGATACTCGTTTTATCCGTCGTACGCATTGCTGTTCAGCGCGAAAATACGATTGATCCCCATGTCCAGCGGCCTGTCCATCGACGTTCAAGCGCTGCTGAACGCGGACGTTCCCGTGATACTCGCGAACCCGAACGCGCCCTCGTCCATCGCTTTATCCCGCGATACGATCCTCTCCATGCGCGAAACGCTTGCTAGCCGTTCCCAGTTGCTGGTAGTTGACGAGGCATACGCGCCGTTTTACGAAGAGTGTTCCGTCGCGGACATGTGCGCGCGGTATGATAACCTGCTGGTCGTGCGCACGTTCTCCAAGGCGCACGCGCTAGCCGGGATGCGGGTGGGTTACGCGATAGGCCATACAAACCTGATCGAAGGACTGAACCGCGCGCGCGACAGTTTCAACTCGTACCCGGTCGATCGGCTGGCGCAGGCGGCGGCGCTCGCCGCGCTCGAGGACTCGCGGACGCTGAACCAAACCGTCGCGGCTGTCGAGTCGGTCAAGGAGACCTCCCGCCAGGCGTTATTATCGCTGGGGTTTGAGTGCGCGGCCTCGCGGACGAATTTCCTTTTCGCGCGCCTGCCCGGCGCAGACGGACGCGCGCTGTTCGACGGGCTGAAAGCGCGGCGCGTACTGGTTCGCCGATTCGATAAACCCGGCATAGAGGATTATCTGCGCATAACCGCCGGCACGCCGGAACAGATGGACGGGCTAATGCTGGCGCTCAAAGATATAATAAAGGAATCGCGGCTATGAACGATGCGACACGCGCGTTCCTGATACTGCTCGAGGCCGCCATACACGCGCGCGAACCGTCGCCCTTACCGCAGGGGCTGGACTGGATCGCGCTGTACGCGCTCGCGGCGGAGCATCGCGTCGAGGGGCTGCTGTTCACGCCCGCGCTCCAGGCCTCGCCGGAGGTACCCGGCGAGTTATTGCTCCAGTGGCAGCAGCGCGCGATGGCGATCACGATGACCCAGCTTCAGATGACGGACACGCTCCACACGACGCTAGCCGCGTTCGAGGAAGAGCGTCTGCGCGCGGTAGTGCTCAAGGGCATAGTGCTCAAGGCGCTGTATCCCGAGCCGGACATGCGCGTGATGTCGGACGCTGATTTACTCGTAGAGGACTCCGCGTTCGACGGCGCGAAGGCGCTGCTGTCCAAACAGGGTTATGTCGAGATAACGGGCGACTCCCACGAAGACACGTACGTCTGCGCGCACCCGGACGGGCTGAGGATCGAACTGCACAACCGCCTATTCGACCGCAAGAACCGGGGTTTCCTGGCGCGGCTGGACGAGAGCGAGCTGTTCCCGGTATCGAAGTCCGTGCGCGCGGAGGCTTACGGCGGCGAATGCTGGACGTTCCCGCCCGGCGAGCACGCGCTGTTCCAATTGCTGCACATGGCTAAGCACATGATCACCACCGGGTTCGGATTGCGCCAGGTATGCGACTTCTCGCTGTTTATCGAGTCCAACGGCGAATCCATCGACTGGGAGTGGTACGCGCGCCAGTGCGGCGAGTTGAACCTGACGCGGTTCCAGCGCGCGCTGTTCGCGCTGTGCCGCAATCATCTGGCGCTGAAGGACGGCGCGTGGCAGTCCATGTTCGGCGATTCGCTGGACGAGACGGACGCGAGTCCATTGCTGTCGGACATACTGGACGCCGGGGTGTTCGGCAAGAGCACGGCGGAGCGCACCCGCAGCGCGGCCGTCGTATACCGATCGTTTGACGGCGAGTCCGGCGGCGAGAGCCGCTTAAGGACGCTGGCACGCGCCGTATTCATCCGCAAAGACGAACTGCACCCGCCGTATATGTACGCGAAACGGCACGCCGCGCTGCTGCCCGCCGCGTGGATACATCGGCTGATCCGGTACGCGTTTATCGAGCGCAGGCGGGGCGGGGAGCAGGGAGCGGGGCTGGCAGTCGCGCGGGAGCGCATGGCGCTGCTGGACAAACTGGGCATGCTGAAATAGATATTGGAGGTAACGCGTTATGGCGTACAAGCTGTCATATCTGGAAGCGCGCAGCGGATTCACCACGCGCAAGGTGGGCGACGCGTACATGATCGTGCCCACCGGGCCGCGCATGAAGGAATACAAGGGCGTAATAACCATCAACGAGACGGCGGCTTTCCTATTCGATAAGGTGAGGGAGAAGCGGCAGTCCACGCCCGAAATGCTCCAGGCCTTGAAAGACGAATACGGCATAGACGACTCTACGGCGTTTGAGGCGCTGTCGGCGTTCGTCGAGCAGTGCACGTTCGCCAACCTGCTGGTATCCGAAACCGTGGACAAACTGGATCTGACGCGGAGCTACTTCATGTCCGACAAGGTCGTCGAGGACGTGAAGCAGGCGCTGGAGAATCCGGAGCTAGCCAAACTCGCCGAGGAACTGGAGGCCGCAGAGGCCGCCTCCCGCGAACCCGATCCCAACGAGGGCGCGACATTGTTCCCCGAACCGCCGCGTCCCATCGATCCCAGCGGCGGCGCTTCGCTGTTCCCCGAACCGCCTCCATCCGCCGATCCCGGCGCCCCAGGCTCCGCCAATGGAGACTAACGAGCGGACGGCGCGCACGCCCGGCGAGAATTGGGATCATTTCACGCGGGTGATGCGCGACTATTCCATACTGAACCACATCCCGTATAAGGGCACGTTCGAGTTGACCGCGCGCTGTTCGCTCAAGTGCAAGATGTGCCTGATGCGGCTTGATCCCGAGCAACTCCCCGAGTACGGAAGCGAGCTGACCGCCGCGCAGTGGATACGGATCGGCGAGATGGCGCTGGAGGCGGGCACCCTTGATCTGCTGCTCACGGGCGGCGAGGTGATGCTCCGCCCCGATTTCAAGGAGATATACACCGCGCTTAGCGATATGGGATTCCTTCTGCGCGTGTTCACGAACGCCACTTTGGTAACGGACGAGATCGCCGCTCTATTCGCCGAGAGGCCGCCGCAGGACGTGCAGATCTCGATATACGGCGCGTCGCGGGAAACATACGGGAGGATTGGGGGCTGGCCCGGAGGGTACGACCGGATGGTCGAGGGGGTGGATCGGATACGCGCGGTCGTGCCGTCGGTGCGGCTAAAGACGACGATCATCCGCGACAACGCCGCCGACTGGGACGCGATGCGCGACTTCGCGCGCGAACGCGATATACCATTCTCAACAACGTCCCTGCCCATGCCCGCCATACGCGGAGCTAGAGCCGACTGCCAGGCGTGCAGGTTGAACCTGCGCGAGCTGCTGGACTTCCATCATGATCATCATTTCGAGATCGGGAGCGAAGACGGATGCGAGCCTACGCAGGACGAGCGCATGCCGCTGTACTGCGAGGCGGGGTTAGCGTCATACGCGGTGCTGTGGCACGGCGCGATGGTCGCGTGCATGACGGATAACGATCCTGATTGCGTCAAGGGCTATCCATTAGAGGAGGGGTTCGACCCCGCCTGGCAGAGGCTGGTGAAATTCCGGGAAGGCAAGGTTCTGCCCGAGCCGTGCAAGACGTGTCCATGTTACGCGGAGTGCAGCACCTGCGCGATACATCATCACGCAGAGACCGGATCATATGACAAGCGCACCCGTTACGCGTGCGACTTCTATCATATACGCAGAGGCCTGCCGCTGGAGCGGAGCCAGTAGACCGTCGAGTCTGTCAAGTCTGACGCGTCCGTCAAGTCCAACAAGTCCGACGATTCCGTCAATCCCAACAAGCCCGGCGAGTCCGACGACTCCGTCAATCCCAACAAGTCCGGCGACTCCGGCGACTCCGTCAATCCCAACAAGCCCAACGACTCCGCCAAATCCGAACCCGCCGCTACGGCACGCGCTTCACCGTGCCCGCGCCGCGAACGAACCTATCCGCCCATACCCCGATCCTCACCCTGACCGGAGCGTGCCGGAACGTTTCCATGTAAGCGACACTCGCGGCCTCTACCGTCTTCGCGTCGGGTTTATCGCCTTTGTACGCCAGCGCCGCCACAGCGTCGAACAGCGGCGTGAGCGACGGCGCGTACCTTATCAGCGAGCGCGGGGTATCGGCTGGAGTCGCCGCGGTTCCGCACGCCGCCAGCAAATCCAGCGCGGCGCGGTACCATGTCAGCAATTGTTTATCCAAGTCCCCGCGTCTGCGCGCCGCCATGCCCGGCGCGATCCATACCGCGCGCGCAACCGCGCCCAGCACGGCTAGCGCGACGAGCAGCCATATCCACCATAAACTGCCGCTAGACGATTCCTCATCGTCGGGCGGGATCGCGTCTATATCGGGATCGCGCTCGGAGCCGGGGGGATCGGTCGAGTCGGGATCATCGATCGGGGCGGGCGTGGGAGTCGGCGAGTCGGACGCGGCGGTCGGCTCCGGGGATGGTTCGTTGGGCGCGGCGGTGTTCTCCGGATCGCCGCCGTCGTCTGGAGGCGCGTCGTCCGGACGGTCGGGAGGCGCGTCGGGCGGGATCGCGTCGTCGCCGGGCGGCAGCCCGGGAGTCGCGTCCACGCTGATCCAACCCAGTCCGGGCAGATACGCCTCGACCCAAGCGTGCGCGTTCAATCCCGTCACCAGCGACACGCCGCCAGAGTCGGGCCGCGCCACGTATCCCTCCACATACCGCGCCGGTATGCCCGCGATCCGCGCAGCCACAGCCATCGCGCTGGCGAAGTACGTGCAGTATCCTTCCTTTCCCTCCAGCAGGAAGAACGATACAAAGTCAACGTTAACCGGAGGCATGCGCGATGGAGTCAGCGTATACCTGAACTCCTTGAGATAATCGCGTATCGCGATCAGTTTGCCCAACTGGGTGGGCTGGCTCTCGGTGATCATGTCGACGAGCCGGTATACCTGCGGCGATACCGTCGCGGGCAGAGCGCGATACGCGTCCAGCGTCACGCCGTCCCAGTCCGGCGCGCCGGATACAGCCGCCGCAGCAGCCAGCGCGGGCAGACGCTGGTCGTCCAGATCCAAAACAGGCGCGCGCACGGTATACGAGTCCCCCGCGGCAAGGTTCTCCGTGGCGAACACCTCGCCCGTGCTGTTGAAATACAGCACCATATCCGCAGGAGTGGACAGCGCGGTCAGCCTATGCGGCACGAACAGCGTCGTCATGCTCTCGCTGAGCATCGTCACAGACGCGGTGACGGGATCGAACATATCCGCGTCGCGCAGCCGCTCTAGCGGGCGTTTCGCGTCGAGCAGGTTATCGCGGATGGATCGCCAGCGCGGATCGACATACAGATACCGCCGCGAGCTTAACGCCTGATCCGTCCATGACAGCCCGGTGTATGTATCCTTCGTCACGCCGCGCAGCAGCAGCGTGCGCTCCGTCTCAACGCGCATAACCTCGCGGTCGGACGGGTTCGGGATCGGCCCGCCCAGCCTCGCGCCCAGCGGCTGGAACCCGTCGTACTGGATGGAATAGATGGTGCGCGGCTCGTTGTAGAAAAGATAATCATACGCGACGCGCCGCACCTTCTCGGCGAAAGAGGCCAGCGTATCGTTGAGTATATTCCCGGACGGGAGGAACGCCATCGCGGCGGCTACAGCCAGCGCCGCCATCGACACGATCCGCGACGCGCTCGTCCTCTCGCACCTTGACCTGGCGAACAGCGCCGCCAGAGCGAACAGCGCCGGAGCGAACAACCAAGGATTATTCCCCTCGCCGCTGACCCAGCTCCACAGCGCGATCACGCACGCCAGCGATAAACTGGGATAGAATCCCTCGCGATGCCGGTTCGCGACCAGGCAGAACAGCGACAGTCCCAGCGCCAGCATCGCCGCGACATGATCCGCTCGCTGTCCGATAGCCTCCATATCCCCCATAGCCGCGTCCGCCGCAGCGTCTATCAGCCAAGGGAGCATCCGCGTGCGAAGCGTAAACGTCGCGGCGCATACCGCTATAGCGGTCCATCCAACGACCGTAACCGCCCAGTGCATGGCGAACGCCAGCGCCAGCGCGGCGCATCCGGCGCACAGCAACGCGATCAGCACAGGCGAATACGCGATGCGCAGCGTGTCGCACATCGTCAGCGTCAATCCATACGCCAGCGCAGCCGCGAGCAATACCGACAGCCCGCGTTCGCGGACTATATCGCGGAACCGATCGGCAACCGCCCTCATAACGCCTTGCCGCCCGCGCGGGGAACAGCCGCTCCCGAAACGGAAGCGGACTGCCTAACGACGCACTCCACATCGTTCTGGCGCAGTTTTTGCAGCAAAACCCGCTGGCGCTCGTCCGGGTTATCCGCGACTAGATATACCCTCACCGTCGGCCCGAGTCTGCGCAGCCTGATGACGCGGTCGGCGCTCTCTGGCGACAGCGAACCCGTAACGCAGACCGTCGTGCCGGACTGGCGCATCCGCGCGGACTCCAGAGCGAGAACCCGCTCGAACGGCGTTTGCCCGCTGAACCGCATCCGCGCGATAGAGCGCAGCGCGGGCGCGAGCAAGTCCCCCTTGCGCAGGGTAACGTCTTCAGGCGGCGTTCCGGTCAGCGGCATACGAACGATAGCGTCCGCGGACAGCAGCGCCGCGCACATCGACGCGGCTATATCGCATAACCGATCCCGCGCGTCGTGGCTTAACCCGCTCCTCGCGGGCAAAGCGCAGTCCAGCAATACGACCGCGTCCGGCCTTAGCGGCTGATCGAACGTCTTAACCAATATCTCGCGCTTTCTCAGCGATAGTTTCCAATGGATCTTTTTCATCTCGTCGCCGGGCTGGTAATCGCGCACGCCCGACGGGGAGGTCGCGTCCTCCGTCGCGCGGGAGACCAGCTCCGTCTCCGACTCGCCCGGGCTGAACGGCGGGCAGTCCAGCGGCTCCACGCGCGGCAATACCAGCGTGTCAACGCACCATTCCGGCCTGCTCCTATGGAACGAGAACAACCCGAACACGTCCTCTACCGCCAGTTTCGTCAGCCCCACCGTGAACCGGCCCACGTGCGGGCAGTGGATCCTCACAGCCGATGAACGCGGGTTGAACGCGCGCGCGGGGATCCTCACAGCCTCGCGGTCGTTCCCGTCCAGCGACGGCGCGCGGATCTCCGCCCACACGGGCGCGATCGGCAGCGGGCAGGAGTGCTTCAGCGTGACGCGCAGCGTGCGCGACTCGCCGCGCGGTATATCCTCTCCCGATACGGACACGTCCGCGCCAAGCGTCAGGAACGCCCACAGCGAACTGATTATGGATAGCGCGAACATCACAAACAGCACCAGCGCGACAAGCATGTACATCCTCCCGCCGGTAGACAGCGCGATCACAGCCATCAGTCCGGAGAAGAACAACACGCCCGCCGCGCGGAAACTCATAGCCGCCGTCTCCTATCGGTCAAGGCACGCGCACGGGCACCTGGATCGACGCTATGAGCTGATCCAGTATGCGCTCGGGAGCCAGACCCTTCATGCGCGCCTCGGAGCTTAACGAAACGCGATGCGCCAGCACGGGCAAAGCCATGCGCTGAACGTCCTCCGGCACGATGTATTCGCGTCCTGCCAGGAGCGCGCAGGCCTGCGCGGCGCGCACCAGCGATATAGCGCCTCGGGTGGAGCAGCCCAGTTGCAGCATCGGGTGCCTCCGGGTAGCTGCGGCAATGGACGCAACATAACTGCGCACCTCGCGCGCGGAGTATATCCTCCCGACGGCTGCTTGAATCTCGACGATGCTCTCGGCGGTGGCGACAGGCTCTAATGTCTGCAGCGGCGCTGTGGAGCCTGTATAACGCTCGAGGATATCCATCTCCTCCTCGACCGACGGGTACCCGATCGCGATGCGCATAAAGAATCGATCCATCTGCGCCTCTGGAAGCGGATATGTGCCGACGAACTCGACGGGGTTTTGCGTAGCCAGCACGATGAAGGGCTTTGGGAGCGGGTATGTCACGCCGTCCACCGTGACCTGCGTTTCCTCCATGACCTCCAGGAGGCTGGATTGGGTTTTCGGGGAGGTGCGGTTTATCTCGTCGGCCAGCACGATCTGGGACATGACCGCGCCGGGCTTAAACTCCATCGCTCCGGTTTGGAAATTGACGGCTGTGAACCCGGTCACGTCGGAAGGGGTAACGTCGGGCGTAAACTGGATGCGCTTGAACGAGCAGTCCAGCGAGCGCGCCAGCGCGCTGGCGAGCGTGGTTTTGCCAACGCCGGGCACGTCCTCGATAAGCACGTGACCCCGGCAAAGCAGCGCGATGAGAGCCAGCTCGACGGCCTCCGATTTGCCGACGATGACCTTGCCGATATTCCGCTGAAGCGCGTTGACGAGGCGGCGCGGCTGCTGCAAGGACGACATCCCCCCAAAAGATAGAGTGCCGGGCGGGATCGCTGTTGCGCGATACGCCCGCGAGAGGGTACAATCAGCGCGTGGGCTGGGCGGCGGAGACGATCCCTCCAAACCCGCGTCCATATAACGGATCACACGCGCGAAACCATCCACTATCTGGCATGGCCGAACGGAGGCGCATTATATGAATACACTGAACGAAACGCTGGTTTCACTGCTGGCTGGCGGCGCGTATCGCACGGGCGAGGAACTGGGCGCGCGGCTAGGCGTATCGCGCGCGGCGGTATGGAAACAGATCGAGTCGCTGCGCGGGCTGGGGATCGCGATCGAGTCGGCGGGCAAGCGCGGTTATAGGATGATCCCGCCGGACGATCCATTATTCCCGCCTCTGCTGGGCGTGCCCGGATGCGTGGTGGAGTATCATTATGAGATACGCTCTACCAACGCGCGCGCGGCGGAACTGGCGGAGCAGGGCGCGGCGGAGGGCACGCTGGCGCTAGCGGAGATCCAAACGGGCGGCAAAGGCCGGCGCGGGCATGAATGGTCGTCGCCGCTGGGAGGGTTATGGTGTTCGCTGATCCTGCGTCCTCGCAGGCCTCCGGCGGACGCGCAGAGGGCGCCGCTGATCGCAGCCGTCGCAGCCGCTCAGGCGTGCGAGGATGTTACAGGCCTTAGACCGGGGGTGAAGTGGCCTAACGACTTAGTATTGAACGGGCGCAAACTATGCGGGATACTGCTGGAAACGTCCGTCGAGGCGGAGCGCGTGCGGCATATGGTTATGGGGATCGGTATAAACGTATCCCAAAGACGCGAGGATTTCCCGGACGCGTTGAGGGACTCGGTAACGTCGCTGTCGATCGAGAGCGGCGCGGCGGTCAAGCGCGGCGAGGTACTGCGCGCGTTCGCGGACAGGTTCTGGGGATGGTATCGCGGGCTGGAGTCCGGCGGCGGGGAGTTTTTCCGCGAGGCGTTCATGCCGGAATACGCGTCGCGGTCGGTGACGCTGGGCAGGGAGGTCTCGGTCGCGGCGGACGCGCAGACGTATGCAGCGCGCGCGGAGGCGATCGGCGAGTCGGGCGAGTTGATCGTTCGCGCGGACGACGGCGCGGTTCGATCGGTATGGGCGGCAGACGTTTCCGTTCGATGACGCGCGCCGTTCGCGGGTAGGCTCCCCTGTTCGCACGCAGACTCCACTATTCGCACGCAGGCTCCCCCGTTCGCGGATAGGCTCCCCCGTTCGCGGGTAGGCTCCCCTGTTCGCGGATAAGCTCCCCCGTTCGCGGACAGACTCCCCCGTTCGCACGCAACCGGGGGAGCCTACGTTTACAGACGCGTAACCCTTTACATCTTGTTCGACTTGATGAAATCCACAACCTCGTCCACTTTGCAGAACGCCAGGCATATCACCGTGTCCGCGCCGCCGTAGTATATCGCTAT
>JAIRSO010000058.1 GCA_031255415.1 Oscillospiraceae bacterium | reverse complement strand
TGTACCATTTTATGCAGAAATCCCCTGCGTGTCAAGGGGAGTTTTCCAGACCCAGGCCAGACTGAATCAAGACTAACCAGACCGATAAACTCCAGACACGCGGGAATGCGCTGACTATCAATCCCACTTAATCCTGACTAGTGTTATACCACACCAAATAGTGGTACTTCAACGCGTGACTGCTGTTCGACTGGGAGGGAGAGGTCGTACTAGTAGTCTGCTAAGTCCAAACACTCAGGTATGAGCGGATCTTTTCGCCGCTCGCGTCGGTTCTTACCGTCGCCGGCCCTCCAGTCCGCCTCCTCCACTCGCCTTAGCGAGCAACGAAAATCTCTCGCTCATAACTTGAGGTTTGGACTTAGCGGACTACTAGTAATATCGGTCGATTATTTGAATTCTACACCCAGGCGCGGGAAAACGCAAGATAAGGACGGCGGGGCCTGCGCGCCTCATTTGCTCTGGTAAAGCTGGAGCCGCCGTGATATACTACTGATAATATTTTACATTGCAATCGGGGGCGTAGGCATGCGGTTCACTAAGATGCACGGGATCGGTAACGATTATATCTACATCAATGGGTTCGAGGAGCGCGTGGACGATCCAGCCGCGTTAAGCGTGCGGATGAGCGCGTATCACACCGGCGTGGGATCGGATGGGCTGATCATGATCCTGCCCAGCGATAAGGCCGACCTTAGGATGCGGATGTTCAACAACGACGGCAGCGAGGCGCGCATGTGCGGCAACGGCGCGAGATGCGTCGCGCGTTACGCTTACGAGCGCGGGCTTATCGGCAAGGATAAAACCGACTTTACCCTGGAAACCGGCGGAGGGATCCGCCGCCTGACGATCATTAAAGACGGGGACGCGGTCTCGATGGTTAGGGTCGATATGGGCGCGCCTATATTCACGCCCTATAAGATACCCGTCGCGCTGGACGGCGGCTCCGTGATCGAGCGCGCGATCGAGCTGGTCGGCAGGACGTTCCCGATGACCTGCGTATCGATGGGCAACCCTCACGCCGTGCTGTTCATCGACGAGGATCCCTTCGAGCTGAAGGGATTCGAGGCGTATGGCAGGATGATGGAGAACCACGCGATGTTCCCTGAAAGGATCAACGTGGAGTTCGTTCAGCGCGTGTCGGATAACCGGATCAAGGCGCGCGTGTGGGAGCGCGGCACCGGCGAGACGCTGGCCTGCGGCACCGGGGCGTGCGCTTCGACGGTCGCGGCGATACGCACCGGACGCGTCAGGGGCGGCGAGACGAAGGTATCTCTGCGCGGGGGCGAGTTGCTCATAGATTGGTCCGGCGCGGATACGCCCGTGCTGATGACCGGCCCCGCGGAGTTCGTGTTCGACGGGGTATGGCTGGCTTGACCGGCACGCCGGACGCGTGCCCGCATAATATACTCCGTCCCGTTTAGATCGGCGCGGGTTCGCGCGCTAAATACGGCGGGGTATGCAGGGCGTCAAGCGCCGCGCGCATTGATTCATAAGGAGATGCCTCCATTGATAGTAGCCAAATTCGGCGGCAGCTCGCTGTCGGACTCGGATCAATTCCTGAAGGTGCGCCAAATCCTGCGAAGCGACCCCGCGCGCCGCTACGCGATTCCATCCGCGCCGGGCCGCAGACACGCCGCCGATCATAAGATTACGGACTTGTTATATAAGTGCCACGACCTAGCCGCGTATCCACGCGAGTACGCGAAGGTGTTCGGCGAGATTCGCGATCGTTATATTAACATAGCGTCCGCGCTCGGACTGGATATAGACATACGCGGCAAGCTGGACGAGATAGAGCGGCGCATCCCGCTGGAGCCGACGGGCGATTACGCCGCCAGCAGGGGCGAGTACCTCAACGGGCTGCTGCTCGCCGCGCTGATGAAATGGGATTTCGTTGATCCGTCCGATTGCGTGTGGTTCCGCGAGGACGGCACTTTCGACTCGGAGCGCACGCACCTGGATTGTTCGCGGCTGCTGCTCTCGCGCGAATACGCGGTGATACCTGGTTTCTACGGGCGCATGCCGGACGGATCGATACGCACGTTCTCGCGGGGCGGGAGCGACGTGACGGGCGCGATTGTCGCGCGCGCGACGGACGCCGATCTATATGAAAACTGGACCGACGTATCCGGCTTCCTTACCGCCGATCCGCGCGTCGTCGAAAACCCGCGCCGGATCGAGCAGATCACCTACCGCGAACTGCGCGAGCTGTCCTACATGGGCGCGACGGTGCTGCACGAGGACGCGATATTCCCCGTCCGCAAGGCGGGCATCCCGATCAACATCCGCAACACCAACGAGCCGGATCACCCCGGCACGCTGATTCTGCCCCACGCTCAGGGCGAGCCTCTCGCCGGGATCACGGGCATTGCCGGGCGCAAGGGTTTCGCCATCATCGTGATTGAAAAGGCGATGATGAACGCTGAGCTAGGGTTCGGACGGCGCGTGCTTCAGGCGGTGGAGGAGTGCGGTATATCGTTCGAGCATCTGCCCACCGGGATTGACACGATGTGCATCGTGTTGCATCAGGAGGCGCTGGATAAGGCGCGCGGCAGGCTGATCACCCGCATATACGAATTGACCGAGCCGGACTCGATCGAGATCCATGAGGATATGGCGCTGATTGCTACGGTGGGACGGGGTATGGTTCGGCAGAGGGGTATGGCCTCGAGGTTGTTCGGCGCGCTCAGCGAAGCGCGCGTCAACGTGCGGATGATCGACCAAGGCTCGAGCGAGCTTAACATAATAGTCGGCGTGTCGGGGCAGGATTTTGAAAAGGCTGTGCGCGCGATTTACTCGGCGTTCATCGACGCGCCGCGATGATGTTCTATAACGCGCTTGCCGCCGTCGCGACTATGCTGATTCTGATGGGGCTGGGGTTCCTGTTCGCGTGGAAGGGTTATCTTACTTCCGACGGGGACGGGCTGCTGTCGGCGCTGGTGGTGCGCGCCGCGCTGCCCGGATCGATCCTGGCGACGATGCTGAACACGTTCACCCGCGCGAGGCTCGCGGACGCAGCCGCGCTGCTACTCGTGCCAATACCGAACATGCTGTTATGGATACTCGCGGCGCGTCCGCTGGCGCGATTGTTCCGCGTGCCTGAAAAGCGGCGCGGGGTATTCGCGGCGCTGCTGGCGTTCAGCAATACGGTGTTCATTGGGTTTCCCGTGGTGCGCGCGGTGATCGGCGAGATAGGCATACCATACGCGACGGTATACTATCTGGCGAACACGGTGGTATTCTGGGTGTTCGGGTCGGGGTTGATACAGCGCGACGCGGACGCGTCCGCCGCTCCATCCTTTAATATATCCGCAGCGCTGAAGCGTCTTGCCATACCTCCGTTTATTACGCTGATTATATCCATTGTACTCGTTGTGCTGGGCGTATCCCTGCCCGCGCCCGTGATGGACGCGGCGCAGTCGGTCGGCGGGCTGGTTACGCCGCTGTCGATGGTGTTCATCGGCTCGATGCTGTACCGCGTGACGCGCTCCGGGCTTAAGTGGGAGCGCGGATTCGGCGCGGTGATCGCGGCGAGATATATCGCGGCTCCGGCGCTGACCGTGTTGACGGGGCTGGCGCTTGGCGTGAGCGGGCTCCCGGCGCAGGTGTTCGCTCTGCAGTCGGGCATGGCCTCGATGACGCAGATCGCGATTATAGCGCACGACTACGGCGCGGACAGCGAGTACGCGTCGCTGGGCATAGCGATATCGACGCTGTCGCTGATGGCGGCTCTGCCGTTATTCGCGCTGATCCTGCCTTTATTATGAATTATAAGAGGTAATATGTCCTCATTGATTCCATACTTGATAGCGTGCCCGCTGTGCATGCTGGCGGGTTTCATAGACTCGATCGCGGGCGGGGGCGGGTTGATCTCGCTGCCCGCGTATTATCTGGCGCTGGGAGGCTCGGGCGGGGTTCTCGCGCGGCTGTCGGCTGGAACGAATAAGGTTTCGGCAAGTTTTGGCTCGATAGCGGCGGTGGCGAGATACGCGCGCGGAGGGGATATAGCGTGGGTTCCCGCGCTGACCGCCACTGCCGGCGCGCTGCCCGGCGCGTTCCTAGGCGCGCAGGCGCTCAAAGCGATACCCGAGGCGCTCGCGCTTAAGATTATGCTCGTGGTGCTGCCGGTCGTGTGCGTGGCGCTGCTGATACGGCGCGGCGAGTTCCAAAGGAAGATTACGCCGGGGGTGTGGAGGTATCCAGCCTACGCGGCGATTGGGTTGGCGGTCGGGTTCTACGATGGGATGATAGGGCCCGGGACGGGGACGTTCTTGATACTGTTGTTTTCGGGCGTGACGGGGATGGAGCCGATTATGGCCAGCGGCAGCGCGAAGGTGGTCAATCTTGCCAGCGGGGTATCCAGTCTGTTCAGTTTCATGATAGGCGGGTATGTGGATTGGCTGTTGGGACTGGCCGCCGCAGCGTTCTCGATTGCGGGGAATCTGCTGGGCGCGGGACTGGCGATGCGCGGTGGCGAGAAAGTCATACGCGCGGTTCTGGCGATAGTCCTCGCGCTGATTCTGGCTACGCTGGGGGTGCGCGCCGCGGGGGCGTGATTATCGAAAATGACGGAAGGTGCGGCTCCAAAACCTAGAAAATGAATTTTTCAATCGTGCATCCTGCAAATCTTGACTAATGCCTACGCGTGTGGTATACTTCCCCGCTGTAGGCAATAGTAAAGTATCGCTGGGTTTCAACGCTACGATTGGGGGGTATCGGGCTTATGAATGTCGCTGAAGAATATGGTTCTTTGGTATTCAACGACCGGATTATGCGCACGAGGCTGCCGCGCGAGGTGTATAAAGCGGTGCAGGCTTCCATCAAACTGGGCGCTCCGCTTACGCTGTCCGACGCTAACGTCATCGCCAACGCCATGAAGGATTGGGCGGTTGAACTGGGCGCGACGCACTTCACGCACTGGTTCCAGCCTATGACCGGGATAACGGCGGAGAAGCACGACAGTTTCATTTCCCCCACCGGCGACGGCGGCGTGATTATGAACTTCTCGGGCAAGGAACTGATTAAAGGCGAGCCGGACGCGTCCAGCTTCCCCAGCGGCGGACTGCGCGCCACGTTCGAGGCGCGGGGTTATACCGCCTGGGATCCTACGTCTTACGCGTTTATAAAGGAGCACACGCTGTGCATCCCGACCGCGTTCTGCTCCTATACGGGCGAGGCTCTGGACAAAAAGACCCCGCTGCTGCGCTCCATGGACGCGCTGAACCGGCAGGCGCTGCGCGTTCTGCGGCTGTTCGGCGACTCGAAGACCGCGCGCGTGTCGTCCAATGTGGGCAGCGAGCAGGAGTATTTCTTAATCGATAAAGAATTATACCTCGAGCGCCGCGATCTGGTATTCTGTGGACGCACGCTGTTCGGCGCGAAACCGCCCAAGGGGCAGGAGCTTGAGGATCATTACTTCGGCTCGATCAGGCCGCGAGTGGCGGCGTTCATGCAGGATCTGGACGAAACGCTGTGGGCGCTGGGCGTAGCCAGCAAGACGCGCCACAACGAAGTCGCGCCCTCCCAGCACGAACTCGCGCCGATATACGCCACGACCAACATAGCCACCGACCATAACCAGCTTACGATGGAGATCATGCGCAAGGTCGCCGATCGTCATGATCTGGCCTGTCTGCTCCATGAGAAACCGTTCGCGGGCGTGAACGGCTCCGGCAAGCACAACAACTGGTCGATGGCTACGGACGTCGGCGACAACCTGCTCGAACCGGGCGACACGCCTCGCGAGAACGCGCGGTTTTTGCTGTTCCTAGCCGCCGTCATCCGCGCCGTAGATAAGTACCAGGGACTGCTGCGCGTATCCGTCGCGACCGCCGGCAACGACCATCGGCTCGGCGCGAACGAGGCCCCGCCGGCTATTGTATCCATATTCCTGGGCGAGGAGCTGACCGCCGTCATCGACAGCATCGACAAGGGCAGCGCTTACGCGCAGAAGGAAAAGACCTCGATGGAGATCGGCGTGGACGTGCTGCCGCGCTTCCCGAAGGACACCACCGACCGCAATCGCACGTCGCCGTTCGCGTTCACGGGCAACAAGTTCGAGTTCCGCATGGTCGGATCATCCGCGTCGATTGCCGACGCTAACACGGCGATCAATACTATCGTGGCCGACGTGCTCAAGGATTTCGCGGACTCGCTGGAGCGCGCGGACGATTTCACCCAGGCGCTGAACGCGCTGATCCGCAAGACCGTCCAGGAGCACAGGCGCATCATATTCAACGGCAACAATTATACCGAGGACTGGGTCGAGGAGTCGCGCAGGCGCGGGCTGTACAACTTCAAGCACACCGCCGACGCGCTGCCCTACTTCGTGGACGAGGAGAACATCGCGCTATTTGAACGCCATCATGTGCTTACAGCCGTGGAGGTCCGCTCCCGCTACGAGATCATGATGGAAAATTACGTAAAGACGCTGAATATCGAGGCTCTGACCATGCTGGATATCGCTCGCAAGAGCATAATGCCCGCGGCTGGATCATACCTGCAGGATCTGATCGGCGCGCTCAACGCGAAGCAATCCGTCGAGGGGCTTCCCGCCGAGCCGGAATCCTCGCTTATCAAGAAACTCGCCGGGCTTAACGCCGATCTGTATAACAGGATCCTCACCCTCGAGGAGAAGCTGGACGCTGGATCGTCCGATACCACCGAGCACGGCAAGTATTACAGCGGGGTGGTGTTCCCCGCGATGCAGTCGCTGCGCGCCGCCGCCGACGAGCTGGAGGTCTGGACGGCTAGGGAGTATTGGCCGTTCCCAACTTATGGGGATCTGCTGTTCTCCGTGTAACGCGCTAACGAAGGGGTCGTCGTCAACCCGTGGGAGCCGCCGCTTGGCGGCTCCCTTTATTTACAAATCAATGATTGACCGCCGCCGCGAATACGCTTATAATAGGAAGGCTTAATAAGTGGCAAGACTGGCGAGGACAAGGAGAAGTGACATGGCGGACAAGTATGTATACCTGTTCAAAGAAGGCAACGCGGGGATGAAGAACCTGCTGGGCGGCAAAGGCGCGAACCTGGCCGAAATGACCGGACTGGGTTTGCCCGTGCCGCAAGGGTTCACGATCACGACCGAGGCGTGCATCCGCTACTACAAGGACGGCAAAACCATCGCGCGGGATATCCTGGATCAAGTCTACGCCGCGCTGGCTGAAACGGAGAAAATCGCGGGCAAAACGTTCGGCTCGCTGGATAACCCGTTCCTCGTATCGGTGCGCTCGGGCGCGCGCGTGTCGATGCCGGGCATGATGGATACGATCCTGAACCTAGGCCTCAACGATGTGGCCGTGCAAGGCCTGGCGAACCTGACGCGCAACGAACGCTTCGCGCTGGATAGCTACCGCCGCTTCATCCAGATGTTCTCGGACGTTGTGATGGAGATAGACAAGGCGAAGTTCGAGGCCGTGCTCGACGCCGTCAAACAGAAGAAAGGCGTTAAGTTCGATAAAGATCTGGACGCGGACGATCTCAAAGAGGTCATCAAGCGGTATAAAGAGTTGTACGTCCGCGAAAAGGGCGAGGACTTCCCGCAGGACCCGAAGGTTCAGCTGCTCGAAGCGATAAAGGCCGTGTTCCGCTCGTGGGATAACCCGCGCGCTATCTATTACCGCCGCATGAACGATATCCCGGGCGACTGGGGCACCGCCGTCAACGTGCAGTCGATGGTGTTCGGCAACATGGGCGACGACTCCGGCACGGGCGTGGCGTTCACGCGCAATCCCTCGACGGGCGAGAATAAACTCTACGGCGAGTACCTGCTCAACGCGCAGGGCGAAGACGTGGTATCCGGCGTGCGCACGCCGCAGCCTATCGCCACGCTCGCAGACGCGATGCCCGCCGTGTATAACCAGTTTACGCAGGTCGCGGAGAAACTGGAGAAACATTTCCACGACATGCAGGACATGGAGTACACGATCGAGCGCGGCAAACTGTATATGCTGCAGACGCGCAACGGCAAGCGCACCGCAGCCGCCGCGCTGAAGATCGCGGTCGATCTGGTGGACGAGGGCATGCTTACCGAGACGGAAGCCGTCATGAAGGTCGAGCCGAAACAGCTGGACAGCCTGCTGCATCCCGCGTTTGATCCGAAGGCGCTCAAGGCCGCCAAACCTATCGCGACGGGACTGCCCGCCTCGCCTGGAGCCGCCAGCGGACGGGTGTATTTCACGGCGAAGGACGCGGTCGAGGCCGCGCAGTCAGGGCAGAAGGTTCTGCTCGTGCGCAAGGAAACCACCCCCGAAGATATCGAGGGCATGGATCTCTCGCAGGGGATATTGACCGTGTTCGGCGGGATGACCAGCCACGCGGCGGTAGTCGCGCGCGGCATGGGAAGATGCGCGGTGGTCGGATGCGGCGCGCTGGCGATCGGCGCGGACGAGAAGTCCGTGACGGTGGCGGGCACGGCGTATAAAGAGGGCGATATCCTCTCCATCGACGGTTCGACAGGGAACGTCTACGCCGGAGCGATTCCGACGGTCGAGGCGCAGGTGGCGGGAGACTTCGCCAGGCTGATGGGCTGGGCGGATAAATCGCGCCGGTTGAAGGTGCGCACGAACGCGGATACCCCGCGCGACGCTGAACAGGCGGTCAAGTTTGGCGCGGAGGGCATCGGGCTGTGCAGGACGGAGCATATGTTCTTCGAGGCGGATCGCATCAGCGCGGTGCGCGAGATGATACTGTCCAACACGGAGGCGCAAAGGCGCGCCGCGCTGGATAAGCTTTTGCCGATGCAAAGGGGCGACTTCGAGGGCATCTATAAGGCGATGGAGGAGCGGCCTGTTACGATCCGCTTCCTTGACCCGCCGCTGCACGAGTTCCTGCCCCAGAAATATATGACGGACGAAATCGCCGCTATAGCCAAGGAATTGAACACGACTAGCGAGGCCATCATAGCGAAGATCGACCAGCTTCACGAGTTCAACCCGATGATGGGCCATCGCGGATGCAGACTGTCCATCACGTTCCCGGAAATCGCGCAGATGCAGACGCGCGCCGTCATAGAGGCCGCGCTCAACGTCCGCAAGGAGACCGGGCTTAACATCAAGCCGGAGATCATGATCCCGCTGATCGGCGACGCTAAGGAGCTGGCGTTCGTCAAGAAGATCGTGCTGGAGACGATAGAGAAGGTGTTCGCAGAGCGCGGCGAAACGATCGAATGCATGATCGGCACGATGATCGAGATCCCAAGGGCAGCCGTCACCGCAGACGAGATTGCCAAGGAAGCGGAGTTCTTCTCGTTCGGCACGAACGACTTGACGCAGATGACGTTCGGCTTCTCAAGGGACGACGCGGGCAAGTTCCTGGACGCGTATTATGAGAAGAAGATATTCGAACAGGATCCGTTCGCGAGGCTGGATCAGGACGGCGTGGGCAAGCTCGTCAAGACGGCGTGCAAGCTGGGACGCGAGGTTAACCCGAAACTGAAGCTGGGCATCTGCGGCGAGCACGGCGGCGATCCGTCGTCGGTGGTGTTCTGCCACAAGGCCGGGCTTGACTATGTGAGCTGCTCGCCGTTCCGCGTGCCTATCGCCAGGCTGGCGGCGGCGCAGGCTGCCATTCAGGAGAAATAAGCGTCCGCAGACGCCGGTCATACGCGCAAGGGCTGCCGTGCCAATGGACGGCAGCCCGCGCTTATCGAAGGGAGAGGCATGTATCAGGGCAGGAAAGTCCGGCTCCGCGCGTACAGCCAGCTCGATCTGGACGACGTGCTGCGCCAGGTGAACGACTATGACTCGGTGAGGATGTCCGCGTCGGGGATCATACTACCAGCCACGCGCGACGACGAGTCGCGCTGGATCAGCCAGCAAACGTCGATGGGGCACGGCGAGTATCAATTCGCGATCGAGACGCTCGACGGCCGGTATGTCGGCGGCTGCGGCTTTCACAAGATCGATTGGAAGAACCGCGTCGGGCTGATAGGTATCTTGATAGGCGACGCGGGCATGCGCGGGCACGGCTACGGCAGCGACGCGGTGCGGGTGCTGTGCCGCGTCGGGTATAACGAGATGAACCTCAATAAATTATCCCTGACCGTTATGGCTGATAATACGGCGGCGATACGTTGCTACAGCGCGTGCGGGTTCAAGGCGGAGGGCAACCTGCGCGGGGAGGTCTGGCGCGAAGGCTCTTACCACGATTTGGTAGCGATGGGTTTGCTTCGCGGCGAGTGGAACGACGATCGCGCGCGGTGATTGCGCCGATAGTTATTATAAAAAACGATTCACGCTGGGCATGAACATCCGCCGGTATAGATCAAGGGCGAATCGATCCGTCATGCAGGCTAGGTAATCGACTACGGATCGTTCCGGCGTTTCGTACAGCGCGCGGGCGTGGAACTCGGCGGGCAGGGTACCCGGCGTGGCGGTGAAACGCCTATATAGCGATTCGATTAACCCGTCGGTCTTTTCCTCCTCGCGCACGGCCCATTCGGCGCGGTACACCCTCTCGAATAAGAATTCCCGCAGCGCGTCGCTGGCCTCCTGTATCTCGGCGGACATGCGCAGCTCGGGCTGATCCTCGCTCTCGCGCGCCACGTCTCCCACCATGCGCGCGATGCGCTCGCCGTGAGAGACCCCCAGCGTCTTTACCAGCCCGCCCGGCAGATCGGATTGTTTCAGCAGTCCGGCGCGTATAGAGTCGTCGATATCGTGGTTGACATACGCGATGCGATCCGCGTACCTCACGCACCATCCTTCCAGCGTGTCCGGCAGACAGTCCCCGGAGTGGCATAGTATGCCGCGCCGCGTTTCGCTGGTTAAGTTTAATCCCTCGCCGCCGCGCTCGAGTATCTCCACCGTGCGCAGGCTCTGCTCGTTGTGCCTGAACCCGGGCGGATACACGCGGTTGAGCGTGCGTTCGCCCATATGCCCGAACGGGGTGTGACCCAGATCGTGACCGTATGCTATCGCTTCGGTCAGATCCTCGTTAAGGCGCAGAGCGCGGGCGATAGTGCGCGCGACCTGCGCGACTTCCAACGTGTGCGTCAATCGCGTGCGGTAATGATCCCCGTGTGGGATCAGGATCATTTGGGTTTTATCCTTCAGCCTTCGGAACGATTTGGAGTGCAGTATCCGGTCGCGGTCGCGCTGGAACTCGGTGCGCATATCGTCCGGGGAGATGGAAGAATCACGCCTGGCGGCCTCGCTCAACGCGGCGCGAGGCGACAGCCGGGCGCGTTCTTCCCGCTCCAGCCTGGCCTTTACGGTTGGCGGGACGCTCATTTGACGGGCTTTAGATAATCCTGGCCCATCCGGCGCGCGAGTACGTCCGGCAGTTTCACGCTGCCGTCCGCTTGCTGGAAATTCTCCAGTATCGCGGGGAACACGCGGCTGGTAGCCAGTCCCGAACCGTTGAGTATATGCACAAACTCGTTTTTCCCGGTATCCTTGCGCTTGACGCGGATGCTTCCGCGCCTCGCTTGATACGCGTTCGAGTTGGACACGCTGCTTACTTCCTTATATATACCCATTGACGGAAGCCACGCCTCTATGTCGTATGTGCGCGCCATCGCCGACGTGCAATCCCCAGCCGCCAGTTTCACCAGTTGATACGGCAGACCCAGGCCTTCCATCAGCGCGGAGGCTTTCTTTGTCAGCAGTTCGAACGCCGATTGCGATTCCTCCGGCAGGGTGATCATTACCATCTCCACTTTGTTGAATTGGTTGCCCCGGATCATGCCGCGCTCCTCCGTCCGGTAAGACCCGGCTTCCTTGCGGTAACACGGCGTGTACGCGAAATATTTCTTGGGCAGTTCGTCCTCGCTTAGTATCTCGTCGCGGTGGACGTTGACCAGCGCGGTCTCGGCGGTGGGCAGCATGAAGCGATCGCCGTCCGTCAGCCTGAACACATCGTCCTTGAACTTTGGGAATTGACCGGCGGCGAAACCGCTCTGCTCGTTTAATATGTGCGGGGGCAATATGAACGTGAACCCGTCCGCCAGGTGCGCGTCGATGAAGTAGTTGAGCAAGGCCCACTCCATGCGCGCGCCGTCGCCGGTGTATATCCATTTCCCGCTGCCGCCCAGCTTCACGCCGCGCTTGTAATCGATCAGCCCCAGCGATTCGGCTAGATCGACGTGGTTCTTCATCGGGAAATCAAAGCGCGGCGGCTCGCCCCATTTGCGCAGCGTCTCGTTGTTCTCCTTGCCGCCCGGCGCAACGTCGGGATCGGGCAGGTTGGGCAGCGCGAATAGGAACTCGTCGGACTGGGCGGACAGCGCGCCGACCCGCGCGTCGATCTCCTTGATCGCCTCGCCTATCGCCTTGACCTCCTCGAATATAGACGACGCGTCCCCGCCGGCCTTTTTGAGCGCGGGCACTTTGGCGGACAGAGCGTTGCGGCGCGCCTTCAACTGATCCGCCTCGCCCATAGCGGCGCGGCGTTCCGCGTCCCAGGCCAGCCACTGGGTGAAATCGACCTCGCAGCCCTTCTTGCGAAGCGCGGCGGCGACCGCGTCCGGTTCCTTGCGTATCTGGTTAATATCAAGCATCCGCAACCCTCCATAGCGCGTCGAGGAATATTCTTTACAGGTCTATATTATGTCAATAACGGGATATAGTCAACCGCCTTAATACGCGAAGATCCCGCGCTTTAAGCCGGCTGGCTATAAATAATCTATTACGTCGGACGCTAGTACGGATCGTTCGCCCAGCGCGGAGGCGGCTCTCGAGCCGGCGCGCCCGTGCAGGTACGCGCCCACCCTCGCCGCGTCGTATGGCGCGAGGCCTTGCGCCAGCATCGCCGCGATAACGCCAGCCAGCGCGTCGCCCATGCCGCCCTTTGCCATCGCCGGAGAACCGTTTATGTTCAGCGTGACGGATTCGCCGTCCGTTATGACGGTGGTCGATCCTTTGAGCAGCGCGACCGCTCCTGTGCGCTCGTTTAATTGCCGAGCAGCCGCGATCGGATCGGACGCAAGCTCGCGGGCGGGTTTGTTAAGGAGCCGCCCAGCCTCGCCCATATGCGGCGTGATAATGGTTCGCGGATGCGGACTCTTGCCCTCTTCGGCGAGATAGTTAAGCGCGCCCGCGTCCCACACCTGCGGGATATCCATGCCCTGAAGCAACTCCAGCATCCGAGGCTTCTTGCCGGAGAGTCCCGGCCCGACCGCGGCGCAGGTCGTTCCCTCTAGCTTGGCGAGGCATTCCGCGTCGTCATCGCTGTGGAACGCGGTAGCCTCTGGTATGATCTGATGCACGATAGGCTGGATGGAACTAGGACAGACGACCGTAACCCTCCCCGCGCCGGAACGCATAGCGGCTCTCGCGCACAGCGCGGCGGCTCCAGCCATGCCCGCTCCGCCCGCGATTATCATCGCGTTGCCGTAGTCGCCTTTGTGGGTATCGGGCTTGCGCGGGGGCAGTAATCGCTCTATGTCGCCATCCTCCAGCAGTACCGGATCGGTCCGCGATACGCCGTAAGATAACGGTATCCCTATTGGCGCGACGGTCAGCTTTCCGGTATGCTCGCGTCCGGGATAGATATAGTGTCCCGTCTTGGGCCGATGGAACGTTATGGTCTCGTCGGCTGTGATGGCCTGGCCGCAGACGCTCCCGGTCGCGCCGTCCACGCCGGAGGGGATATCTACGGCGATTACCCGGGCGGGTCGCGCGGCGTTGATCCGTTTGACCGCGTCGGCATACGCTCCCGTCAGCGGCTTTGACAATCCGATCCCGAACATCGCGTCCACCACGCAATCGACCGGCGGCGGCGCGGGCACGGCGCTGGTTATCCGTAGGACGGACGCGCCGTAACATTTCAGCATGAGTATCTGCTGCTTTACTATATCCGATTCTTCAGACCCGATCTTCCATACAACCGCGTCCCCGCCGCGCGCCGCGAACAGCCGCGCCGCCGCTATCCCGTCCCCGCCGTTGCCGCCCGACCCGCATAGGAAAAGGACGCGCTTCGCGTCCCCCAGCGCGTCGGCGACAGCCGTCGCCGCGCGTTCCATAAGCAGTATGGCGGGCGTGCCCGTCTCGTCCATGAACCGCCGTTCCAGCTCCAGCATGTCCCCGGGCGCGATCGCGCGAATCATATCAGCCCTCCAGTATGACGACGGCGGCGGCGTAGTCCCCCTGATGGGTGATGGACAGCAGCGCGCGCGAGACGTTCAGCGCGCCCGCGCGTCTTGCCGCCTCGCCATGCAGCGCGAGCGACGGCGCGCCGCTCGGCGCGTGCAATACCTCTATATCCGTGAGCGGCATGTCGCCTATCCCGGCTGAAAACGCCTTGAGCGCGGATTCCTTCGCGGCGAACATCCCGGCTGCCGACTGCGCGGCGGCCACCCCGCGCGAAGCGGCATACTCGCGCTCGCCCATCGTGAAGCATCGCGCCGCGAACCGCTCCCGCCGCGCCTCGTCCTCGAACGCGCCTATCGGCGCGAGGTCTATCCCCAGTCCGATTATCATCCGCTTACGAGTCTATAAACTCAAAATCCATCCACACCGACCATTCGGCCTTGTTGAGCGCGATGCCCAGCTTCGCGCGGCGGCGATGGTTGTTTACCTCCAGTATCGTGCCCGCGTGATCCTTGAGCGGGCCTTGCACGATGCGCGTGCGGTCGCCCACCCTTATGGCCTTGGACAGGCCGAGCGTGCCGTCGTACTTGAGCAGCCAGCGCGCCAGCTGCTCGTCCCTTTCGGATAGAGCGTAACCCCCGCCAGCGTATTGCAGCACCCGCAGCGTACCGTCCAGATTGCTGAACCGCCCGGAGTCCATCGGTTCGGCGGAGAACAGGAATATGTATCCCGGCATTAAGGAATACACGATATCCTTGTACGTCTTGCCCTTCCACAACCTTTTAATAAGGATCGGATTGACCGCCTTGCACGGGAAAAACTTCGGCGCTTCCGACGCTACGTAGCGCTGCTTCCACGCCACGCAGTGGAGGCAGTACACGTACTCTTGTCCAGGCTCGATATGGTACTTCACGTCCAGCGATTTCAGTTCTTCCAGATCCAGCGAATCAAAGGGATCGTACAAATCCAAAGGATCAAGAACTGCTCTTGACGCTGGCGATTGTGCGGGCTTATCCGTTAATCGGGGTGTCAGCAGATTCAGTTTAAACGCCTGCTGCATATGCCCTCCGTAGGCGCGTTCGTATTACGGCAAACCAGCTTGGATACGCGCGGACGCGCGAAAACGCCGCGCTTATCAAGCAAGCCAACAGTAAACGCATAGCCGCGCGGTGTGTAAAATGTACGGATACTGGCGGACGGATTAACGCGTATACAAAACCCGCCCGCCTATGTTCCCTATTTTAACAAATAAGTAATCATCTGTCAACAGGTATTATCAGTTGGTGTGGAATCCTGTCGATTGATCGCATCGCTTTTGTTCGCTTTTTCTGTTTAAATACCAGTCCGCGAAACGCTTCAGCCCCGTCGTGATGGGGGTGTCGGGTTTATAGTCGAAATCGCGCGCCAGATCGGTCACGTCCGCGTATGTCTGGTACACGTCGCCCGGCTGCATGGGCATGTATTCGCGCGCGGCCTTAGCGCCCAGCGCGTTTTCCAGCGTGTCGATGAAGTCGGTCAGCCGCTCGGGGCGGTGGTTGCCTATGTTGTATACCTTCGCGGGCGGATCGCACGCGGGCGGATTATCCAGCATGCGCACTATGCATCCGACCACATCGTCAACATAGGTGTAGTCGCGATACATATCGCCGTTGTTGAACACCTGTATGGAATCGCCGCGCGTGATCTTCTCCGCGAACGAGTAATACGCCATGTCCGGCCTTCCGTATGGTCCGTATACGGTGAAGAAGCGCAGTCCCGTGACGGGCAGCCCGTATAGCTTGCTGTACGAATAAGCCATCAGTTCGTTGCTCTTTTTCGTTGCGGCGTACAGCGACACTGGCTCGGACACGTCGTCGGACGTCGAGAACGGAACTTTCTGCTGATTGCCATACACGGACGAGCTGGACGCGTACAACAGATGCTCGACGGGGGAGCCGCCGGATTCCGCGGCGCGGCGCACCGCTTCCAATATATTGAAGAATCCGACAAGGTTGCTGTCGATATACGCGCGCGGGTTTGTGATCGAGTATCTTACGCCAGCCTGCGCGCCCATGTGCGCGACGACGCGCGGCTTGAACGCGTCGAACACGCGCCGCACCGCTCCGTCGTCCGCGAGATCGCCCTTTACGAACGTGAACCGTCCATACTTGTTCAGTATGCGCAGCCGCTCGTGTTTGAGCGACACGTCGTAATAATCGTTGACGTTGTCGAATCCGACGATCCTGGCCCCGGACTCCAGCAGCCTCCGGCTCAAGTGGAACCCGATAAACCCAGCCGCGCCCGTGACGAGCACCGTCTTGGCGTTATCGTGCTGCGAATATTTATTAACGCCGGGATAATCGTTTTGCGCCGCGGCGTAGCTTTCCGTATCGCCGATGTCGTAGCGTTTGCCAGGCATTTCCATCGCGTAGACGGGGGTTTTGTTATACAGCCACGCTATGAAACTGCCGGGCGCGTCCGCGCCGCCGCCCTCGCGCAGCGATTGATCCACGAATGGCAGGTCGGACTTCTTATATATGTAGAACGCCGGCGCGCACCAGTCGGAGAACGGCTCGGGCGGTTTCTCAGCCATGCACGTTATGCGATCCAGTCCATCGACGGACAGCACCCCCGCCTTGCGCAGGGCGTTCGCGTCGCGTTCGGCGTAGCGCATGACGCATGTCGCCCTCTTTTGCCGGAAGTACGATATAAACCGTTTTAACGGGAAATCCAGCAGATTATCGCCCGCCGACACCAGCAGGTCGTCGTCCAGCTTCAGCGACTCTATCGCGAATAGAACGTCGCGCACCGCGCCCAGGCGCGTCTCGTTGGAGGTCGTGCCGTCGTCCAGCACGGCGATAGGCGCGGCGGAACGCTTCGCGGCGGCCCACTCATTGAACCGATCCGCGTAGCGGCTGTTCGTCACGATCACGTGCCGCGATACCTCGCCGGACGCGTCGATATCGTCTATCAGCCAATCCAGTATGGTCTTGCCCTTGACCTCCAGCAGCGGCTTTGGGAAGTTCTCGGTGAGCGGGTACAGGCGGGTGGCGTAACCCGCCGCGAGTATGACGCTTATCATGGCGGCCTCTCGTTTCTCTTTTTTATTCCGCGATAGATATCCGGCGTTATGCCAGGCTCCTTATGAACGCCTCGATACGATCCATGCCCCGCTCGATATCCTCCATCGAGCACGCGTATGACAGGCGGCAGGAGTCCGGAGCCTCGAACGCCTCGCCGGGCACGACCGCGACATGCGCGTGTTCTAGCAGCAGCGCGCTGAGCGTCATCGCGTCCGATATCACGCAGCCCTCGAACGATCTGCCGACCAGTTCGCGCGTGTTTATCATCAAGTAGAACGCGCCGTCCGGCGTCGTGCATGACAGCTCCGGTATCGCGCGCACCCGCTCGAGCATGCGCTTGCGCCTGCTGTCGAAGGCCTGGCGCATCCTCTCGATACCCTCGTCGCCGTGCTCGAGCGCTTCCACGCTCGCGTACTGCGCGACGCTGTTGGGGTTGCTGGTCGCGTGGCTCTGGTACGCGCCCATCAGTTTGACGACGCTGGCGGGACCCGCTGCGTAGCCTATGCGCCAGCCCGTCATCGCGTAGGACTTGGACACGCCGTTGACCACTATGCACTGCGCCTTTATCGCCTCGCCAAACGACGCTATCGAGTGATGCGTAGCGCCATTATACACCAGTTTTTCATAGATCTCGTCCGCGATTATATAAAAGCGCTTGGCTACGGCTAATTCGGCAAGCTCTTGCAGTTCCTCGAGCGGCGCGACCGCGCCCGTTGGGTTATGGGGCGTGTTCAGTATGAACGCCTTCGTGCGGCGGGTGACTGCCGCCGCTACGCGCTTCATAGGCAGCCGGTATTTCTCGCCCTCGGACATCGGCACGTAGACGGGTTTCGCCCCAGCCATGCGCGCCATCTCGGGATAGCTGACCCAGCACGGGGTCGGGATGATGATCTCGTCGCCAGGGTTCACGATAGCCAGCAGCGCGTCCAACAATGCCTGTTTCGCGCCGTTGCTGATGATGATCTGCTCCGGCGAGTAAGCCAGGCCGTTGTCGCGCGCGAGTTTCGCGCAGACGGCCTGTTTCAGTTCGGGTATGCCCGTGGCGGACGTGTAGCGGGTGTGCCCGCCAGCCAGCGCGGAGCGCGCCGCGTCGCAGATAGCCTCGGGGGTGGGGAAGTCCGGCTCGCCCGCGCCGAAGCCGATCGTATCTATGCCGGAGGCTTTCATGGCTTTCGCCTTGGTATCTATCGCCAGCGTGACGGAAGGTGCTATCTGCTGGCAGATAGCGGACAGAGTCAGCGGCATGTCGGGTATCCTCCTCGATGTTGCCTGATTCCAAACCTATTACAAATTCGACGGCTTATGCCTCGCTTCCTGCCAGAACCGTGAGATTATTTCAATGAATCCGCGCGCGCGCGCATCGAAAATGAATTATCATGCAGCGTGTAATTCATATCGGCGCATTTGGCGCGCGGCTTGGCGGTTTTTGGCATAATGAATGGCGCGCGGCTTGGCGATCGAAGGTATAATAAAGGGCGCGGCTTGGCAATCCCAGGCAGGATAAAAGGCGCGGCTTGGCAATCCCAGGCGTGATAAATGGCGCGCGCTTGGCGATTCCAGGCGTGATAAATGGCGCGCGGAACATACCCCCCGGTTTGCGCCGCGCGCTTACGCCAGCGACTTAATCGCGTATAGTATCAACAGGTGCGCGGGATATACCAGATATAACCACTTGCCGCCGCCCGGCAGTTTCAGGAGCCGCCTATCCGGGATGAGTATCAGGGGCAGAGCGATTATCGCCAGCGACTGCATCCGCACCGGTGAACCCAACGCGGTACCCACCGACATGCTTGCCATTCCCCAGTATCGCGCAACGAAATAATACGGCGCGTTGTAAGGCGCGCCCATGCCCCACGCCGCGCAGAACATCGTGAACCCGACCGCGAACAGCATCGGATTCTTTCGCAGTGCGTACATGACCAGTATGCACGCCACTCCCCGGAACCCGTAATCCATCCTATAGAAACAACTGGCGATCAGCGCCAGCGCGGGCAGCTCGAACCTGCCGCGCTGTATGCCCGCTATGCCGATCAATCCCAGCAGAAGCGTTACGAATATGTTGAAATCCCACCATCGATGATTTAACGCGAGCATGAACGGCGGCTGGGATATCACCGCGAGCGCCAGCAAGCGTAACGCGTACCTGCCTATATTCCGCGTGTAATCCGCGCCGACCACCAGGCACCAGCAGAACAGAGGGAACGACACGCGCCCGATTATCCTCAGCCAATACTGGCGCGGAAAGAATACCGCCGCCGTATGGTCGATGATCATCGTGATCATGGCTACGCACTTGAGCATGCCGGTGTTTTCGTTTAGGCCGTACCATGGCCTGTCCGGCCTATACGCAGCCGATTTGCGCAGAGAGCGCGATATCGATCCGGGCAGACCCGCCAGCCTGGTTATGATCGGGGCGGTCATAATTGGATCAATTTCTGCCCTTGGGGCGTGTCCTCGACAGCGTAGCCTTTCGCCTTCAACTCGGCGCGGAGCCTGTCGGATTCCTGCCACTGCTTGGCCTTGCGCGCGGTGGCTCGCGCGTCCAGCATCGCGCGTATATCTTCCGGAACCGCGTCGCCGGCCTTCTTCGATACCAGCCCCAGCACGCCTGACAGCGCGGCGAACTCGTCTAGCCAGCGGCGTATGGTTCCGGCTGAAACGGCGTTCTCGCCGCCCATGCCGACGTTGGCTATCCTCGCCATCTCAAACAGCGCGGCAAGCGCGTCCGCCGTGTTCATGTCGTCGTCCATCGCGGCTGTGAACTGCTCTTTCGCGGCGTCTATCTCGCTTAATACCGCGCCGTCCGCGTCTGCCGGGTCTTCCGGAGCGTGATCCAGCAGGAACAGCGCGCGCGCGCGCGCCGCGTACAATCTCGCCAGCGCCGCGCCCGACTGCCTCAACTGATCCTGGCTGTAGTTGAGCGGACTGCGGTAATGCGCCGACAATAAGAACAGCCGCACGGACTCGGGATCAGTCTCTTTCAGTATGTCGTGCGCCATCATGAAGTTGCCTCGCGACTTGGACATCTTCTGGCTGTCGATGTTGAGCATGCCGTTGTGCATCCAATACCGCGCGAACGGCTTGCCCGTGGCGGACTCGGACTGCGCTAGCTCATTCTCGTGATGCGGGAATATCAGATCGCTGCCGCCCGCGTGTATGTCGAACGTCTCGCCTAGGTACTTCATCGACATCGCCGAGCACTCTATG
Organism: Oscillospiraceae bacterium; assembly: GCA_031255415.1. Lineage (GTDB taxonomy): Bacteria > Bacillota > Clostridia > Christensenellales > Aristaeellaceae > BNUH01. The sequence continues at coordinate 19,326 of JAIRSO010000058.1, read as the reverse complement.
TGCCAGCCCGGCCTGCCCAGCCCCCACGGGCTGTCCCACGCCGGTTCGCCGGGCTTTTGCGACTTCCAAAGAGCGAAATCCATCGGATCGCGCTTGCGCTCGTCTATATCGACGCGCGCGCCGGACTCTAAGTCGTCCATGTTCTGCCCGCATAAGCATCCGTATGATGGGAATGACCGCGTGTCAAAGTACACGTCGCCGTCCGCTTCGTAGGCGTGGCCTTTGTCCACCAGCGTCTTGACCAGAGCGATGATCTCCGGTATATGCTCCGTAGCGCGCGGGTGAACCGTCGCGGGACGCACGCCCAGCAACGCCGCGTCCTCCTTGTACGCCTGGATGAACCGCTCCGCCACGTCGCCGATGGTCACGCCGTCCTCGTTCGCGCGGCGGATCATCTTATCGTCCACGTCTGTGAAATTCTGCACAAACGTCACGTCGTAGCCAGCGTACTCCAGGTACCTGCGCAGGGTGTCGAACGCGACGAACATCCGCGCGTTGCCTATATGGAAATAATTATAAACGGTCGGCCCGCACGCGTACATGCGAACCTGTCCGGGGCGCAGAGGTACGAATTCCTCCTTCGCGCGGGTGCGCGTGTTGAATATCTTCAAGAGGCCTCCTCCTTTTATCCTTCCGAATCCTCCGGTTCGTCCAGTTTCGGGAACCCGTCCGCGTCGAACAGCTCGCACCCGATCTCCTTCGCGCGCTGGCGCATGCGCTCCTCTAGCATGTCGATGCGCTTGAGCAGTAGAGTCATGCGCTCCTGCACGGGATCGGGCAGGTTGACGTGATCCAGATCGACCTCGACGCGCGCGTGAGCCTTTCGGACCACGCGACCCGGGTTGCCCACGACGGTGCAATCCGGCGGCGTCTCGCGCAGTACGATCGCGCCCGCGCCAATCTTGCTGTTGTCGCCGACCGTGAACGGGCCTAATACCTTCGCGCCCGCGCCGATCGTGACGTTGTTTCCGATCGTCGGGTGGCGTTTGCCCACATCCTTGCCCGTGCCGCCCAGCGTAACGCCTTGATACAGCGTCACGTCGTCGCCGATCTGGGCGGTCTCGCCTATCACCACCCCCATGCCGTGGTCGATGAAGCACCGCCGGCCTATCTTCGCGGCGGGATGTATCTCGATTCCGGTCTTGTGCCTTACGCGCTGGCTGAGCCACCGCGCCAGAAACGGATGCTTGGGATGAAGGCGATGAGCCGCGCGGTGCCAGAACAGCGCGCGCACGCTGGGATAACACAGCGCCACCTGCCAGAACCCGCGCGCCGCTGGGTCGCGGTCAAGTATCGCGCGCACGTCTTCGCGCAGCCGTTCAAATGGCATCGCCGCCAGCCTCCCTCTTTCGATATCCGGGCGTTCGCCCCGTATAAAAGAAACGCCGCCTGAACATCGCGGTCGATTCAAAGTATATGCGCGCTCAATGATCATGTCAAGGCACGGCTTGCCCGTTTTACTCGGGACGGACTGGGTTACGCGGGGCAATCCGCATACGCGGACGCCTGTTCCGGCGCGGCGGGATACGCTAATCTATCTATCGCGACCGCGCACTCGCACGCGCAGCCTTCGGGCGAATCGATCCCGCACAGCGCGGCAAGCGAACAGTTGAGGTTGTTGGCGCTCGCTCCGCACAGGCGTATTACCGCGTCCGTCAGATCGCCTAGCTTATCGACTATCTCGGTTGGCTGGGCGCATAGATCATAACAGTTGAGCGCTGCCGCGCCCTGCTCCATAACGTCGCACACCGCCCCGTCGAATAACGCGATGGATTCGACGCTGTTCTCCAGTATGGACCTGTCCAGCCGGCATGGCTCGCCATACGCAGTCCCGGCGCAAAGCGCGTTCACCGATACGCATGTCTTGACGGCTAGGGTTTCCTCCATTTGAGCGGCGGATCCAACCAGTCCGTTCACCTCGTCGAACATGCGCAGTATCTCCGCGTTGCCCGAGTCCGCGAACACGCATCCGCGCTCCTTGCCCCTGCATACCGAACCCAGCGCGTACGCTCCGGAGTCGATCAGCGAACGCACGCCCGCGACCTCTCCGCTTAGATTCCGCATCACGTCGGTAACCGCTCCGCGCGCCGCCGGGTTGAGAACCTCGCGCCCGGCGTATGTCATGCCCTCGCAGCACGCGGACGCGTCCAGCGATAGGCTCATTTTGCTCGTCAGCAGCGCGCCCAGCTCGGATACGGACAGCGTGAGATCGCGCACGCTGCCGATCAGTTTCAGCACGTCCGTATAATCATTGCAGCATCCTTCCGCCTCGCAGTCGCCCACCATGCGCCGTACGCTCCCCGCCCCGGCCTCCAGCATCGCGCCGCACGCGGTCTCTCCGAACGCTATCGAGTCTATTACCCCCGCCAGCGCGTCGCACATGGCGGTTGGATCGGCTCCGTCATACAACGATTCCAGGCCGCGAGCAGGATCGTCGCGCCCGCAATCCTCCACGGCGTTCACCCCCTTGACCCACCGGCCAGCGCGAGGCTGGATCCCTTTTGGACGCGGGATGTTAATCGGACGCCTATTTCGATTGACTATAACAGGGTATGGTATCCATAACGGCGTGTGCGCCGCATGCATGTATGAAAATGTAAAACCGATTTTAACAAAAGCGGATATGTCAGTCCGGATGCCGCGCCTTGATAATCTCCATCGCGCCGCAGTCGCGCGCAGCCATCAGCGCGCGTGACACGGTCTTGCATACGATCAGCGCGGGCAGCGACAGCACTAGCCCCCATATCCCAAACATCAGATTCCCCAGCAGCAGCGCGATCAGCACCGTCGCCGGATGTATGCCCGTCTGATCCCCTATCACGTTTGGCGAGATGAAATTGGCCTCGATTTGATTTACCACCAGCACTATCCCCAGCGCCCACAGCGTCTTGGTCAGTCCCATCGCGGAGCCGAACAGCAGTATGGGTATCACGCCCAGCAGCGGGCCGAAGTATGGCACCAGATCGGTCAATCCCAGCCATACGCCCATCGCCAGCCATGACGGCACGCCCAGTATCAGTAAGCCAACCGCCGACAACGCGCCCACGAACAGCGATACCAGCGCGTGCCCGCGCACGTATATCATCAGCGCGCGGCGCGTCTCGGACGCGATCCATAGCGCCATGCGGCGATTCTTAATCGGTATCAGCATCGTCAGCGCGTAGCTGAACCGCTCCCTATCCTTTATGAAGTAGAACGCCAGCATCGGCACTATCAGCCACTGCGCCAGATGACCCAGCATCCCGCCCGCGTAGCTTACGATCCCTTTGAGTATTATGGATAGATCAAGTCCGGCTAGCGTGCCCGTTAGATCAGGCAGCGTGGGCAGTCCCGCCGCGTCAAGACGCTCGTTAGCGTTGATTAACCAGCCGTTGAGTTTCTCGAGTATCTCCGGAAGCTGCCTTAACAGCTGCTCGGTCTGGATCGTGATGGCGGGCACTACCAGCCCGATGAATATCAACAACCCCGTGACCAGTATCAGCAGAGCGAGAGCCGCCGCGCCTCCCGGCCTCATCCTTGCCTCGAAGCGCGACGCTAGCGGGGTCATCATCGAGGCTAGAAGCGCGGCGCTTACCAGCGTGGACACCACGCTTAGAAGCGCGCGCCACCATATAAACAGCGCGGCAAGCGCGCATACGCCCAGTATGATCAACCCGCGCCTGTTCCAGCCCTGCCGCGCCGCTTGCATCCCGCCGCCTCGCAATCCTATTACAATTATTCGCGCGCGGAAACGATACCTCCGCCAAGCGTCCTTCTGACAATAATCCGCTTGCGAAGACGGGCTGCCGCATCCATTGGATACAACAGCCCATACCGTTCACCGCTGCTATGCTCCGTTAACCGATCCGGCTATGCAGCGCGTGCTTCACCTGATCCGCGCCCCAGGCCGCGACCTTGCGCAGCTGATGCCCTTGGTTCGTCATCAACAGCCCCGCTCCTACCGCCGCGCCTATCACGCCGCCGGCTACCAACCCAATCTTTGTTGCGGCTTTCATGGTAAATCCTCCTTGCTCCAGTTTTGAGTCAACTCAAAAGGTTCCTCTGCTGCCACGCGTCGCACGGCACTATTACGTCTCCGCTGAACGGATCCACTGAAAACGAATCCACCCAGCGCCGCCCGCGCAGCAGATCGTCGATCGGCCCGAACGACAGTTCCACCGCCTCGACTGAAAGCGCGCTTTCATCTATCAGCGCGTCTGTGACTACGCCCAGTTTCAACCCGCTTGTATCCCTGGCGCGGCGCAGCGCGAACCTTTTCGCGCGCCTTGAAGACGCGCCGTCCGCCAGCACGGCGTTCTCGCCCAGCAGACGGATGGATTCGGCGGGCAGATATCCCGCGCGCAGGCTTCCGGTCTGGAGATACAGCCCCGCCAGGCTTCTGCCGTTGGGGGATACGTTCACGCCGTCCACCACGCCCAGCCGGCTGCCTTCCCGCACGACGGGCAGTCCTATCAACCGATTCGCCCGCGTCATCGCGCCGCCTCGTTTCTTTTTATCGATGCGCTTTCGCTGTTAGTCTGTCCGCGCGGACGCTCGGCATGCGCCGCGCGGCGTTATGGCTTTAATTGTTATTGCGGTTGGACGCGTCCAGATATGGATAAAATTCGGCTGGCGCTGGCGATTCCAACGCCAGCGTTTCGCTCGTCGCCGGGTGCTGGAATACCAATCTCCACGCGTGCAGCATCAGCCTCGATCCGCATTTTTTGTCGATCGCGCCGCCGTATATGGGATCTCCCATCACCGGGCGGCCTTTCCACGCCATATGCACCCTTATCTGATGCGTTCGCCCCGTTATTATATCCGCTTCAATCAATGATGAAACGGACGCGCCACCCGCTCCGCCCATCGTAACCCTTTGGCGATACAGCGTAACCGCGTTTCTGCCGCCCTCTATCACCGACATGCGTTTGCGATCCGTTGGATGGCGGCCTATCGGCGCGTCTATGCGGCCTTCGCTATCCTTGAACGCGCCCCTAACTACCGCCAGGTATGTCTTGCCCACTCTCCGCTCGGCGATATCCCTCGCCAGCCGGACGTGCGCGCGATCCGACTTCGCGACCAGTATCAACCCGCTCGTGTCCTTATCTAGCCGATGGACTATGCCCGGCCTTAACGCGCCGCCGATCCCTGACAGCCCGTCCAATTGAGCCAGCAATCCGTTAACCAGCGTGCCCGACTCGTGCCCCGCCGCAGGATGCACGACCAGCCCGGCGGGTTTATCCACTACGGCTATATCTTCATCTTCATATATGATGGGCAGACGCATCTGTTCGGGAATGAGACCGATGGGCCGCGCCGGTGGGAGAACCAGACGGACGATCTGTCCGGGTTTGAGTTTGTATCCGGGTTTGGTTATGACGATACCGTCCACTGCCGCTCCGCCCTCGCGTATCCGCGACTCGATGAACGAGCGCGTGCGGCCGCTCGCGGTTGTCAAAGCCGCGTCCAGCCGCGACGGTTCGACCGCGGTAACGATTATCTCATCATCCATGTCTTGCCGCGCGCGCTCCGTCATTGCCTCGCCGCCGGTTCGTATGGGTAATCCGCCTTGTGCAGCAATAACCACAGCGCGAACGCGCCTATCCCCGCGCATAGACACACGTCCGCGACGTTGAATATCGCGAAGCGGAACAGCCTTATCTCAAATAAATCTATTACGAATCCATACATGACGCGGTCGTACAGGTTCCCCAGCGCGCCGCCCAGCGTGACCCAGCCTGCGGCGCGGGGCAGCCATGGCGCGCTGCGTTTCTTGAGCAGCGTGATTAACAGCGCGGCGCACAGGAAAATCTGGATCATCGCCAACAGTTCCAGCCGCCCGCTTAGAAGGCCGAACGAAACCCCGTCGTTGGTGGCGTATCTCAAATGGAATATGCCGGGCAGCAGTTCGTATTCAGCGCCGGGCATTGCGCGCAGATACGCGTGCGCCCAGTATTTCACCGCCCGATCCGCCGCGAACGCCATGCATGCTATCAGGAACATCATTTCACCCCGCGTCTTAGGATTATACACCTACAGCTTGCGCTGCACCATACGCACTACGTCCGCCAGGAAGTTGCCGATCAGCGGCATGTTCTCCACCGCGAGCCTTTGCACCAGCACGATCAGTATCGCGCCCAGTATCGAAAACCCCACCGCGATACCCAGCCCGCGCGCCATCCCGCCCAGGAAGTTAGTCCATAATAGCCGGCGGGTACTGCTTAGATACTGTACATATTCGGCTAGGCCCATCCGCTCCATCTGCTCGATCATGGCCTGCGCGCGCATAGCCGCGCTCTTTCGGATCGAACGCATGCGATCACCCCTTTTCCATTATGAACCGGGCGGCGCGGTATTATCAGGGGTATTCGGCGGCGGGCGCGCATAAGAATCTTACCACGATAATAGAATCTCGCGGGCCGCGCCCGCGCCCGACGGAGGGGAACAATGCGCTGGAAGGTATGCGTTTACGCGATCGCCAAGAATGAGATCAAGTTTGTGGACCAGTGGTACGAATCCATGAAGGAAGCCGATTGGGTCGTGGTGCTGGATACCGGTTCGACGGATGGAACCGTGGAACGCCTGCGCGAGCTGGGCTGCCGCGTCGAGGTAAAGGAGATCAACCCGTGGCGGTTCGACGTCGCGCGCAACGAGTCGATGAAACTGATCCCGCCTGAAGCGGACGTTTGCATCTGCACGGACTTCGACGAGATCCTGCACAAAGGCTGGCGCGACGTTATCGAGAAACACTGGACGGCGGACGCGGTTCAGGGCAGATACCGCTACACATGGAGTTTCAACGCGGACGGCACCGAGGGCACCGTGTTCCTCTACGATAAGATCCACGTGAACCGAGGCTTTGTATGGGAATATCCGGTTCACGAGATACTGCGTTATAAGGGCGAAGCCAAACATGTATTCGTAGCGCTGCCGGGTATGCAGCTGGATCATCATCCCGATCCGGGAAAGAGCCGGGGCTCGTACCTGCCGCTGCTGGAAATGGCCGCGAACGAGAACCCCGAAAACGATAGGAATATCCACTATCTGGGTCGAGAGTACATGTTCTACAGGCGCTGGCAGGAGTGCATAGACACGCTGAAAAAGCATCTGGCTTTGCCCAGCGCGACATGGCGGGAGGAACGCTGCGCGTCGATGCGGTATATTGGCAGGTGCTACGAGAATCTGGGCCAGCCGATCAACGCGATGGAATATTATTGGAAGGCGATAGGCGAAGCGCCGTATTTAAGAGAGCCGTATACCGAAATGGCGAAGCTGCTGTACCGGCAAGAGGATTGGTACGGGGTGCTGTTCCTAGTGGATAAGATACTGAAGATACGAACGAGGACGGCGAGTTATATATGCGAGGCGGAGGCGTGGGGGAGCCTGCCCTATGATATAGCGTCGATGGCGTTCTTCCACGCGGGGAATATTCCGATGGCACTCAATATGGCAAGAGGCGCGCACGACAGAGCGCCCAGCGACGAGCGCATCAGCAAAAATATAGAACTGTTTGATCTGCTGATAAAGAAACAAGACGAGATAAACGAACGGATATCGGTAGCGGGTATAGCGCAGATGTCGATACCGGAAAAGAGGAATCCAGTGTCGTATGATCTGGCAGCGTCCATGGCCGCGAATAGTTTGATCAACCAGGATCCAGCCAGGGAGGCGCTGCTAAGTATGGCGGCGGAGGTTGAGGCGGAGCAGGAGGTTGAGCATAACTCGCGCCGGGTGTTCACGCCGATGGGGGTTTCAGAAACCGAATTGATCAATCAGGCGGCGAGCGGTCGATGATTCAAGGGTTGTAGGGTTATACAATCTTGATGCACACCTGGGGGCAGGCAGCCGCGCAGTATCCGCACCGGACGCATCGCTCCGGAATAGCGCGCGCCTGCCCGGCCTCCATAATTATAGCGCGTTGACCGCATCGCTCCGCGCATAGGCCGCATCCAACGCAGCCTTCCTCAATCATAAGCGTGCGAGGCGCGCGCGCTGACTCAAGCGCCGCGCGCTCGTCGGGGCGGAGGCCAAGGAATAGGGAGGCGTTGTAGTTTATTTCGGCAATGGAGGACATGCCCAGGGCGATACAGTCAAGGAAGTCAAGGCTGAGGGCGTATCGGATGGACTCGTCACGGCGAGAGATGAGGTGCCCGCCGCCTAGGATTTTCATGCCGATAACAAAGAGGCCCGCGTCATGCGCGTCGCGGAGGGCGCGCTCCATGTCGGGAAGGGCGCCGTCGGTAAGGCCAAGGCCGTCCACGTTAATAATGGCGCAGACGACGTCCATGTTGTGTTTGATAGCCGCGCGGACGCCGGCGACGCGGTGGGTGGATAGGCCGACAGAGCCGATTTCGCCGGAGGATTGGAGTTCGCGGTAGGTTTGGAGTGCGGAGAGGTGGCCAAGGACGGTGAGCTCGCTTTCCTGTTCGTGCATAAGCATGACCGGGATGTGTGGGAGGCGTAAGAGGCGTTGGGCTTTGCGCACAGAGGCAAGGGCGGTGGGACGATCCCAAGCGTAGGATTTGGTGATGATCGTAAGGGAGGGGTGGGCGCGGAGGGCGATGGATATGGAGGGGTAGTTGTTATAGTATTCGGCGGTGTCGAGTAGGGTTATGCCCAAGGCAGCGGCATGGTTGAGGAGGTGGGCGGCTAAAGAAGGGGTGAGAGGGCGTTGTAAGGGGCTGACGGCAAGGGTGCCATAACAAAGACGCGGAACCGGTTGGTCCCGCGAGATAACGCGAAGCGAGGCGCCAGTCAAGAGAACGCCTCAGCGTCGGTCAAGCGCGTCCAGATAGAAGCGGGTTAGCTCCTCAAGGATCTCGTCACGCTCAAGCCGGCATATAAGCGAACGCGCGCCGTTAAAGCTGGTTATGTATGTAGGATCACCAGAGATGAGATAACCAACAATCTGGGTTACGGGATCGTAACCCTTAGCCTTGAGCGCCGCGTATACGCTCTCAAGTATAGCAGCCGCAGTACTGCCGCTCTCGCCAAGAGTCCGAAACGGCAGGGTATTCCCCTCACGGTCGCCGATCATATAGCCACCTTACCCTTCCTGCGTGCGCGATACTGGAGCTTGTATAGTATAACGCAACAACGCGGAGTTGTCAAGGGGTACGAAGAGAAATTATTGCCACGAACCACCGCAGCGGAGGGATGGACTCCCCTGGCCAAGAAGGTCCAGCGGCACGCTGGACCCATGTGCCGCTGTGATTCTTTTGCCTTCGACCCTATGGCCTATTCAACAAGGTCAGGCTCGTCGCTGTAGGCGGCGTCGAACTCGCCGGGGATCTCGTTCGAGTATATAAACGCCTCGTCCTCTAGCACGGCGCGTATACTCAAGCTGATCCTCCTCGCTACTGGATCCACGTTCAACACCTTCACCCTTACCATCTGCCCTACCTCTACTACTTCCTCCACCTTCGCGATCCTGGACAGCGCGCATTGCGATATATGCACCAACCCATCCAACCCTGGCTCCAACTCTACAAATGCCCCAAACGGCACTACCCTAACAACTTTCCCCTCTACTACCAACCCTGCGGGATACTTCTCCTCCGCAACCTCCCACGGCTTTGGCTGCGTCTGCTTATGCCCTAGCTGGATGCGATCCCTTTCCTCATCCAACGATAGCACCTTCACGGCTATCTCCTGCCCTGGCTGCACTATCTCGCTTGCATGCCTTACCCTTCCCCATGCTAGATCAGTCACATGCACCAACCCGTCTACCCCGCCTACATCTACAAACGCGCCGAAATCCGTCAATCTCCTTACGGTTCCGGTCAGCACCATTCCTTCTTCTAGCTTCCCCCAGGCTTCTTTTTTCCTTGCCGCGGCTTCCTCTACTATAACAGCCTTTCTTGAGCAAACTATTCTTTTCTTGCCCCTGTCTACGTCGATAATCTTCAGCTTCATGGGTTTCCCCACGTAATCGCCTATCTTCTCTACATATCTGGGGGACAGATGCGACGCTGGCACGAACGCCCTTACGTTCATTACGTTCGCTACCAACCCGCCTTTTACGACTTCCTTGCCAACGCCTTCCACGTACTCGTTCGCTTCATATGCGTTGATAAGTATCTCCCAATTCTTCCGGCTGACGACATTGCGCTGGCTGAGCAGCACGTTGCCCTCGCCGTCGTTGACCTTGACCACCTCGACGTCGATCTCGTCGCCGACCTTCACGTTCTCGCTGACCAAATCGCCGCGCCTTACCACCCCGTCCGACTTGTAGCCGATGTTCACGCAGATTTCGTCATCGGCCACCTGCACTACGGTGCCTGTCACCGTTTGTCCGGGGCGGATCTTAACCAGCGTCGCCTCGATATCGGCCAAAAAGCTTGCGTTGGCGTCGGCGTCGGCGGCAGCCGCGTCCTTTTGCGGGCTGACCTGCGCGACAGTCTCCTGGGCCTGCGGATCAGCGTTTGCCAGGGCAGCGTTGTCAATGTCGTTCATGCGGTTTATAACCTCCTTATATAACCAATCCGGCGTGGACGCTCCGGCGGTTACGCCCACTTTCAGGCCAGGGCGCGGCCTTGCCAGACTATTACCTAACTCTAGATCCCCCACGGTTTCGACCAGCCGCGTATCCGGGCAGTACTCCCGGCATGTCCTGGCCAATTCGCGCGTATTTGACGACATCCCGCTGCCTACCACCAGCATTATGTCGGCCCATTGCGCTAATTCCTTTGCCTCGTCCTGTCTTCGCGCGGTTGCCGGGCATACTGTCTCCAGCACTTTCAGCCGCCCTACCCGCTCCCGTAACGCGCCTATCACAGCGCGGTACAGCTTATCGGATATGGTCGTTTGCGCCGCCGCTAGCGCCTGATCGATCTCTGGCAGCGCCCTCGCTTCCTCGACCGACCCTACCACTTTCACCGGCCCTCTCGCCCACCCGGCCGTTCCTCTCACCTCGGGGTGATCGGCCTGTCCGACAATTATTACGGGCATTCCGGCTTCCGCTTCGGCTACCATGCGGTGCATGCGCTTCACGTGCGGGCATGTCGCGTCCGCTATTGCCAGCCCTTTCGCCAGACACTCATCCAGCACCTTTTTCCCTACCCCGTGCGAACGTATTATCACCGTCCCTTCGGTGATATCGTCCAACCCTCGCGCCGTGCGCACACCCTCTTGGGCTAGCCGCTCCAGCACCTGGGGATTATGGATGAGTTCACCCAGCGCCGCGCATGGCTTCCCCGGGTTCGCTGCGGCGGCTTCCGTTGCTATGCGGACCGCTCTTTGCACCCCGGCGCAGAATCCCGCGTGCCGTCCTACCTTGAGGCTGGGGAGAATACACCTCGACATCTTCTGTTAATTCTTCGCGCGCATGCGAATCCCTGCCGATATACCACTTTTCAATCGGTTATAAACGAAAAACTTTACTTACCATTTTTGGACAATTCTACTAGCCGCCTGGTCAACCGGCGTTGAATCCACGCGATCGTCTCGGAGTCCCTGGGCAGTTTCCTTAAATCGCTCAACTGGATCGGCGACCCGAACCGCACGTTCACACCCCTATGAAACCCATACTTCCCGGATATATACGCGGGCAATACAGGCGCGTCGGTATTCATTGCCAGCATCGCCACCCCCGACTCGAACGGATGGATCCCGCCCGTCTTATACCTATGCCCTTCGGGGAATATGCCCACGCATCTTCCCTCCTTCAGCCTCGCCAGCGCGGCCCTCATGGCGGACAGATTCGCACCCGTCCGGCTCACCCTTATTACGTTCACGCGCTTAAGCAACCACCCTACCGGCGGGAACTTAAACAAATTTTCCTTCGCCATGAAACAGACTTCGCGCCGCTTGACCGCCACTGCCAGCATGATCGGATCCCACGCGCTTATATGATTGCAGATCAGGATAAACCTGCCGCCGCCGGGCACGCGCTCGATCCCGTCCACGGTCAACCCGAAGAACGGCGCGATCAGCGCCCGCGCGACAAACCTCAGCGCCTTGTACAGCGATAGTTTCCTCATAATCTATCCTTATGCCGCACAATCTCCAGCATGCGTTCTACTACTTCCTCCAGCGTCATATCCGACGTATCTATCACTATCGCGTCCTCAGCCGGCCTCAACGGATCGATATCGCGGGTGCTGTCCCTCAAGTCGCGCTCCTTAACGTCCGCCAGCACGCGCTCAAACTCCAGATCAACGCCCTTCGCGCGCATCTCGTCCATGCGCCGCCTCGCCCGAATCTCCGCAGACGCTGTCAGATAAAACTTAAACCTCGCGCGCGGCAATACCCTTATGCCTATATCGCGCCCGTCCAGCACCGCGTCCGTCCCTTCGGCTATCGCGCGCTGGCGCTCCAGCATCGCGGCGCGCACCGCTCCAACCACCGATACCATCGACGACGCGGACGACGCTTCCGGCGAGCGAATCTCTTTACTCACGTCGCGTCCGTTGAGCAGCGTCCTTTGCGTTCCGTTCTCGAACGTAACGTCAACGTCTGCCGACGCGTTCACCCGCTCGATCTGCGTCCTATCGCTCATATCCGCGCCGGCTTCGAGCGCGGCTAGTCCTACCGCCCGGTACATCGCGCCCGTGTCCAGATGCAGTATGCCCAGCCTGCGCGCCAGTTCCCTTGCCGCCGTGCTCTTTCCAGCCCCGACAGGCCCGTCAACCGCTATATTCAGCGCCATACTAAAATATCGCCTCTACGAACGCGTCCGCGTCGAACGGCTCCAGATCGTCCAATCCCTCGCCGACGCACGCATACCACACGGGCAGCCTTAGCTCCCTTTGAATCGCGATGACTATGCCGCCCTTTGCCGTGCCGTCGAGTTTAGTCAGCACTATGCCGTTCACCTTCGCCGTGTCCAGGAACGCCTTGGCCTGAATCAAACCATTCTGCCCGGTGGACGCGTCGAGCACCAGCAACGTGCGAAGATCGGCCTGCGGATACTCGCGCGCGAGTATCCTGTGTATCTTGTTCAATTCCTCCATGAGCTGCTTCTTATTGTGCAGGCGGCCCGCCGTATCGACCAGCATCAGATCGGTGCTGTGCGACTTAGCGGACGCGATCGCGTCGAACACCACCGCCGCGGGATCAGCGCCTTCGCTGTGACGCACGATCGGCACGCCCGCGCGCTCCGCCCATATCGACAGCTGATCCGCAGCCGCCGCCCTGAACGTGTCCGCCGCGCACAATATCACCGAGTGCTGCGCCGCCTTAAACCGCGCGGCTAATTTGCCTATCGTGGTGGTCTTGCCCACCCCGTTCACGCCGACCACCAGCATCACCATAGGCCACTTTAGCGCGGGGCGCGTGTTGCGCAGTTCGGCCTTCAGGATATCCTTGAGTATCGCGCGCGCGCGCTCGGGATCGTCGGTGCGTTCGGCCTTGACGCGTTCCTTTAATTGTTTGATGGCGCTGTCCGCAGCCGCCGTGCCCGTGTCCGCCATAACCAGCACGTCCGATAGGTCTTCGTAGAAATCGTCCTCTATCGCCTTATAATTGTGCACCAGTTCGTCGACGCGCTGCGCCACGCTCTCGCGCGAGCGCGACAGCCGATCCCTTATCTTGCCAAACAGGCCTTTCCTAGGTTCGTCCATTATCATAGCTCCTTATATTGCCATGTGCCCAAGCCGGCGCCATACCCGTAAAGCGATCGGCTCCCGTCAAGCGATCGCGTCCTCCAGCCGGACCGACACCATTCTGGATACCCCTCTCTCGCCCATCGCGACCCCGTACAGCGCCGGGCACCGCTCCATCGTCCCGCGCCGATGCGTGACGACGACGAACTGCGTATCCCGCGCGTAACCCTCCAGCGCGCGCGCGAACTGCGCGACGTTCGACTCGTCCAGCGCGGAGTCGATCTCGTCCAGGATACAGAACGGCGAGGGCTTCAGAGTCATAATCGCGAACAGGATCGCGATAGCCGTAAGCGCGCGCTCGCCTCCGGACAGCAGCGACAGCAACTGTGTTTTCTTGCCGGGAGGCTGAGCCAAGATGTCGATCCCGCACTCCAGCGGGTTGCGCTCGTCCGCCAGCGACAGCGACGCGTTCCCCCCTCCGAACAGCCGCGCGAACGTCTCGCCGAAATAACGGTTCAATACCGCGAGTCTCTCGACGAATCGTTTATTCATCGCGTCCAACAGACTCGCGGCTACCGACTCGAGATCCAGCCGCGCGCGCTCCAGATCGTCGCGCTGCGCGCGCATGCCGTCGAGTTTTTCGCTCAACTCCTGATATTCCTCGACGGCGCGAACGTTCACCGCGCCCAGCGCGCGGATCTCGCCCTTGATTCGATCTATCTCGACCGAACCGCGCGAGTAGTCGAACAAAGGATCCCGCGCTTCCTCCGCTCCAGCCGCCGTCAACTCGTAGGCGTTCCATATGCGGTCTGCGCGCGCCTTGCGTTCCTCCTCGACCCGCGCTAATTGAGTCTGCGCGCGGTGCGCGCGTTCGGTCGATTGACCGGACTGGACTCGGACGGCGTCCGCGTCCGCCGCGTTGGCTTCCGTTCCGGCGCGGGTATCCTTCGCCGCCGCGTCAAGTTCGGCGAGACGATCCTTGATCGAGTCCAGCCGCCGGGATAGTTCCTCGCGCTGGCGTTCGCGATCCTCGCGCTCCGCGTCTGCGCGGATCGACTGGCGTACCGCCAGTTCGCGTTCGCGTTCGGCTTCGCGCGCGCGATCCTGCCGCTCGGCGCGTTCCGCAATGATTCGCGCGTGTTCGCGCCGCGCGGACTCAATCTCCCTTGACAGCGCGGCGTGCGACGCGCGATCGGACGACGAGCGTTCCTGCGCGGACTCTGCGGCTTCGCGCGCGCGGGTGCGCCTCGCTTGAAGGATGAGCATCTCCTCCGTAAGCGCTTTCTGATCCACGGTCTCGGCAGACTGCGACGCTTCCGCCGCCGCCAACTGGCGATCCACGTCCGCGAGGTTGTCCCGCGCCGCGTCCAGCCGCCGCGCGGACTCGCCAGCCTGCTCGGCAAGCACGGCGAGCGCGTCACGCGCCGCGCTGATGAGCGATCGTAATCGCACCGCGTCTATCTCGATGGAGCGGGTCTCTCGCGCGGCGGCTTCCAATTGACTGGCGCGCGCGGCGCGTTCGGCTTCCAGCGTCTTGGCCTGTTCGGCGAGTTCGCCCAGCGCGGCACGCGCGACCGCGATGGACTCCGCGCAAGCGTCCATCTCCCGCCCTCTCGATAATAAACTCGCGCCTCGCGTGGCGACGCTGCCGCCCGTCATCGAGCCGCCCGGGTTCAATATATCCCCGGCGAGCGTCACCGTCCTGAACGCGTAGCCCGCGCGGCGCATGACCGCCAGCCCAGCGTCCATATCGCGCGCGAGCGCGGTGCGTCCCAGCAGCGAATCGACAATCCCCTTATACTCGTCGTCGAACATAATCAGTTCGCTGGCAGCGCCCAAACATCCCGGCGTGTTCAGCGCGCCTCTTTCGTTAAGCGATAGCGTCCGTCCGCGCACCGTCGTCACCGGAAGGAATGTCGCGCGTCCATATCGATTCCCGCGCAGAAACTCGATCAACCGTTTGGCTGCCGTCTCGTCGTCCGTGACGATATGCTGCAGCGCGCCGCCTAAAGCCTGTTCAATCGCGGTCTCGTATTCTTTCGGCACGCTTATCAGGTTCGCCACGACCCCGCGCACCGCGCCGTCTTTCTTCATTAATACATGCTTGACCGCGTGTTGATAGCCTTCATATGCGTCCGCCAGTTCGCGGAGCATGGACAGCCTCGTCTCCTGCTGCCGGGCCGCGTCGCGCGCGGCGCGGATTCTTCGATCCAGATCGTCCGCTGCTTGCTTGTCCCGCGCAAGCGCGCGCTCCAATGATTCGCGCCTGCCGCCCAGTTTGATCAGCGCGTCTTCGGCGGCGACTCCGTCTGATCGCGCCGCTTCGAGGTCGCTTTCCAGCGTGACGCGGCGCGACTCCAGCGTGGATTGCTCCGCTTGGGATTGATCGATCCGCTCGAGCAGGGTTTGGCGCATCGTCGTCAGCCGCGCGCGCGCGGCGCGGGTGTCGGACTGGCGGTTCAGCGCCTCCATCGTGCGCGACTTATGCGACTCGAGCGCCTCGGCGCAGCGCTCCTCCTCGGCGCGCGCGGCGTTCAACGCGTCCGTGGACGCGGTCAACGCCTCCGTCAAGCGCTCCAGCGAATCCTGTTTACGCTCTATGAGACTGGATTGATCGTCAGCGGCTCGATCCAGTTCGGTTATGCTCGACTCGCATTCACTCCGAAGCGCCTCGGCGCGGGACGCGTCTGTCCGCGCATGCTCGGCGCGCTCTCGGAGCAAACCGATCTCGCCGTCGAGACGCTCGTAAGCGCGGCTGTCCGATAGACGCGTTTCGCGAAGTCTCGCCGACTGTTCCTCCAGTTCAGCCGCGCGCTGATTCAGCCGCCGCCGCTCGGACTCGATCAGCGATAGCTTTTGCGCCATCATCTCGGATTCGTCGCGGCACGCGGCTATGGTCTGGTTCAGCGAGTCGATGCGCGCCGCCGCGCGCTCCTCGTCGGCTAGGAATCGGTTCAGTTCCAGCAGGCGCAGTTTTTCCGCGAGAACCAGGTACGCGCGCGCGTCGCGGCTCTGCGATTCCAGCGGGATCAGCCGCTCCTCCATCGCGTCGATAAGGTCGCGCACGCGCGTGAGATTCTGCCTGGCGTTCTCAATGCGCCGCTCCGCGTCGTGCTTGCGCGCGCGGTATGTCATTATCCCGGCGGCTTCCTCGAACACCGCGCGGCGCTCCTCCGGCCTCGCTGAGAGTATCTCGTCGATGCGCCCCTGGCTGATCAGCGAGTACCCTTCTTTGCCCACGCCCGTATCGCGGAACAGTTCCGTTATATCCTTGAGCCGACAGGGCGCGCGGTTGATCAGCGCCTCGGACGCGCCGCTTCGGTATACGCGCCGTGTCACCGCTATCTCCGCCGCGTCCGCCGCAAGCGCGCGATCCTGGTTGTCGAACACGACCGAAACCTCGCACCACGCCAGAGGCTTGCGGTTCTCGGAGCCGTTGAATATAACGTCCTCCATCTTGCCGCCGCGAAGCTGGCGCGCGTTCTGTTCGCCCAGCGCCCAGCGCACCGCGTCGGATATGTTGGACTTGCCGCATCCGTTCGGGCCGACTATCCCCGTTATCCCAGGTTCGAACGCGATCTCCGTGCGCTCCGCGAACGATTTAAACCCGTATAGTTCAAGTCTCTTGAGCCGCAATCACATCCTCCGGCGTTTCGACAGATTTATCCAGGGTCTCGCTCAATTCGCGGGCGGCGGTCTCGAACATCCGCGCTGCGGCGCGCGCCGCCTCCTGCTCCGCCGCCTTGCGCGAGGAGCCTTTGCCCCGGCCTAGCACTACGCCGCCGCCGATGTGCACCTCGGCTGTGAACTCCGGCGCGTGGGGCGGGCCGGATACGTCCGTCAGCGAGTATCGCGGCGCGCGCTGCCCGGCGGCCTGCATCAACTCCTGAAGGCGGCTTTTCCAGTTGCTGACAGCCGCCGTTTTGGCGCGAAGCGCGTAGTCGTTCAATGATCGGGATACGAAGCCCCGCGCCTCGTCAAACCCGCCGTCCAGATACACCGCCGCGGCTACCGCCTCGAACGCGTCGCACATCACGCTGGTTCTGCCGGATAAGCCGTGGCCTCGTTCCGCCGCGCCTATCACCAGATGCCGATCCAAACGCAGAGCGGCGGCCGCTTGGCTAAGCGACTCCTTGCGCACAAACGCTATGCGCGCGTTGGTCATGTCGCCCTCGCGCATGTCGGGATAACGGCGGTACAGGGCTTCGCTTACGCATAACTGCACGACCGCGTCGCCCAGAAACTCCAGGCGCTGATTGTCCGGTGGGTTGGGCGGTTTGGGCGTGTTGGTCTGCGCGAATACGGACGGATGCGTTAGCGCCAGCTTCAGCAGTTCGATACTGCGGAACCTGTAACCCATCAGCGCCTGCAGTTCGTCCAGCGTCCCGCCCCCGTCGCAGCCGTCGCCGCGCATAGGCTAGGTATGAGCCTCGATGTAACGCACAACGTCGCCGACGGTCTTCAGCGTCATCAGCGCGTCGTCCTCCATCGTCACGCCCGTCTCCTGCTCCAGATCCATCACCAGCATCATCACGTTGGCGGAGTCGGCCTTTAAATCCTCCAGAAGCCGCGAATCCATCGTCACGCTCTTTGGATCAACCTTGAGCTGCGTCTGGATCAGATTGGTCACTTTTTCATATACAGTCATCTATAACTCCTTTCAATTGGGAAGCGACGTCCGTATCTTTTCTACCACCCCGGCTTGAAGCAATGAGCGGGCTTGGCGCAGCCCGGCGAAAAACGCGTACTCCTTTGAGTTGCCGTGCGCTTTGACCACCAGGCTGGACGCGCCTAGCATCAGCGCGCCGCCTATCTCCTCCGCGCTCACCGCTGCCTTGAGCCGCTTTAGCGCCGGTTTGATCAGCGCGCCGCCAACCTTCGCGCGCGCCGAGCCGTTCAGCGCCTCCTTGATCATATCAAACAGCGATCTGCTAACGCCCTCCATAGTCTTCATGATCACGTTGCCCGTGAACCCGTCGCAGACCGCAACGTCTACCCCGCCCATCGGAACGCCGCGGGATTCGACGTTCCCGGCGAAATCATAGATCGGGTTGGGCTGGATGAGCAGTTGGTAAGCGGCCTTGGTCTGCTGGTTGCCTTTCTCCGCCTCCTCGCCGATGTTAATCAGGCCTACGCGAGGCTTGTCAGTCCCCAGCATCGCGCGCGCGTACACCGCGCCCATCACCGCGAATTGCGCCAGCGTCTCCGGCGCGCAGTCCACGTTAGCGCCAGCGTCGAGCATCACGACGGGCTTGCCCGATGGAGTCGGTACGAGAACGGTTATCGCGGGACGCGCCACGCCGGGAAGCCGATCAAGGCGGAACATCGATCCAGCCATGACCGCGCCCGTCGATCCAGCGGAGATCAGCGCGTTCGCTTGACCCTCTCGCAATACATCAAACGCGCGAGATAACGACGAGTCCTTCTTGCGGCGTAGCGCAATGACGGGAGATTCATCATTGCCAATAACCTCCCGCGCGTCGATCACCGCTAGTCGCGGATGCCTCGCGCCCTTGGTTGCCCCCGCGATATCCTCCCGACGACCCACAAGCGTTATGGAGATATCATCAAATTCATCCAGCGCGCGCAAAGCGCCTCGCACCGGAGCCTCCGGAGCGAAGTCGCCGCCCATAGCGTCCGCCACGATAACATACATGGGTTAACCCTCCCGTCACCCGATCCCGTCCGGCGCGTCCATATTATTCTACACGTTCGCGCAACGGGATGCAAGCGTTCGGGGATTGCGGCGGAGGGTTATGTTTATAGATTAATGGTAGGAACGCACCCCCCCTTGTCGCCCCCC
>JAIRSO010000040.1 GCA_031255415.1 Oscillospiraceae bacterium | reverse complement strand
GGGGGGGTTATGGGGGGGCTCCCCCCCCCGGGGGGGGTGGGGGGCCGCCCCCCCGCGTCACCCAGCCCTCGCAAACCCAGCGTAAGCCGCGTAGCGGCAGAAGAACGCAGGCAGGTTTCCTGCCGCTGCGCGGCTTACGTGGAGTTAACGGGAGTTGGGTGACGATGGGGCGCTGCCCCAGACCCCGCAGGGGGGCTTCAGCCCCCCTTGACCCCCTGACCAGCGTGCCGCTGGACCCATGTGCCGCTCTAATTCTTTTGCCTTCGACTTTTAGGCAATCCAACTGGTGCATCCATCCGCCGCTGCGCGGCTTACGCTGGGCTAACGTGGGTTGGGTAACGCTGTCATGCTTATGTCTTCTATTAACTCATGACGCTTCGCGCGCTATCTCGCACACCGCTTTCAGCAATGCGTCTACTTCCGCTCTCGTCGTATTATGCCCTACTGATGCTCTCACTGCCCCTCTTTCCAGCGTGCCTAGGTGCGTATGCACCGCTGGCGCGCAATGCAATCCTCCCCTTGTCGCTATCCCATACTTCACATCCAACTTATTCGCTACCTCTCCTGACGTAAACCCACCCACGTTAAACGATACCACCCCCACATCCGGCCTTCTTGTCGTCAATGTGCATACCCCGTGTATATTTTGCAATCCTTCCCACATCGCATCTGACAACCCCCTCTCTTGTTCATATATCTCTTGCCTCCTTAGCCTTACATACCTCGTCCCTACCATTAACCCTGCTATCCCTGCCATGTTCAACGTCCCTGACTCCAACGCTTCCGGCATCTCATCTGGCTGCAGCATCGACTCTGACGACGACCCTGTCCCCCCTTCCTTTAATGGCCTTACTTTCACCCCTTCCCTTATCCATAACGCACCTGTCCCGAACGGGCCTAATAACCCCTTGTGCCCTGGAAACGCCACCATATCCACCCCTGCCTTCTCTGGACTCACTGGTAGCACCCCCAAACTTTGCGCCGCATCCACTAATAACGTTACCCCTGCCCTCCTTGTCACCTTCGCTATATCCTCTACTGGCTGCGCTAACCCTACTACATTCGACGCTTGATTTACTACTACTAGCCTTGTCTTACTCGTTATTGCCCCTTTAACCTGCTCCGCTGTCACTACCCCGCATCCGCCTGGCGTTAACATTGTCCATGTTATCATCCCCCTGTGCGCCATCCCGTTAATTGGCCTTAACACACTGTTATGCTCTAACGCCGTGGTTATCACGTGATCCCCTTCGCTTACTGAACCATATATAGCCAAATTCAGCGCATCTGTGCAGTTAGAGCCGAATACGATGTTTTCGGGGTTGGGAACGTCCAGCATTCTTGCCAGCTCCTCGCGGCAGTTCCAGACTATGCGGCCCGCCGCTAGCGACAGGCGATGCCCAGCCCTGCCGGGGTTCGCGCCGATCTTCTCCATCGCGCCTATTACGGCTCGAATTACTTCTGGGGGTTTGGGGAAACTTGTCGCCGCGTTATCCAGGTAGATCATTCTTGCAACCACCTTTCGTCACATACCGGGAAGTCATTCCGTATACTATGTACTATGAGGGGGGGTAAGGCATCCATGACCGAAAGCTTCGGCATTGCGGCATTTCGTTCCAGACAGCAGGTATTGCGCCTGCAATCGGCCTTGAGGCGAGCGGGACTCAAGGCTGAGATTGTGGCTACGCCTCGCGACGTTGCGATCGGCTGCGGGTTATCCGTGCAATTCGATCTTAACGAGACTGAGCGTGTTATGCAGACATACTACCGTTTGGGGCCAAGCAATCTGATCGGGTTCTATCGACTGGATCGCGTTGACAACAAGACCAGCAGACTGACCCCGCTGATGCTGCCCACCCGATAGGATTGGGCTAGCCCTCGCGGCTGCGCGCCGGCTGCTCTGCCGGCGCTTGTTTGCGCTTTCCCGAGCCGCGCGCCATGCTCCGTGCGTTCCCATGTCCGCGCGTTCCCACCCATAAAGCCCATCATGCCCGCTAATCCGCAGGGCGGCTTTGCCAGCCGCCCCTGTTCTATTCACCACCACCTATACGATTCGCCTATGATCATCAAAACCGCTGATCGTCCTTCCTTTGACAGCGTCGAGCACAACGCGCTCCCTATCGTCACGGCGAATACATTCGTCGAATATATCTTTGCGTCCATTGTATGCCAGTCTACGCTTCCATCCGGATAAATTACCGCTAACACCCCCACATAACGATACGAGCCGGATATCTCGTTTCTTGACTCCACCCGCATCACTACCGCGCCCACGCTTTTGGCATAGCCCGCCACTTTGAACTCCGCATACTCTCTTAGCGTTATCGCGTGTTCGGGCGTGCCTTCGCGCAGCGCGTCTCTAATCTCGTTTTGCGCGTAGCGAGGGAACAGGGATAGCAGCCTCCCGCTCTCGCCGCGCGATTGAGCCTGGCTTATGATGGAGCTTGCCTTACCGCCGGGCGCGCGAGGCGTGAACGATACCGCCCCTGGCAGCGGGTCGCCGTTGGGTTTACGCACGCGGAAGCCTGAGGACTCCGCCTGCGCTAAGAACGGGCTGATCAGGTAATAGATGGATATAATGAACGCAACGGCTAACCGCTGCGCCTTACGTTCCTTCATGCGAGTTCAACACCCATCATCCAGCCGGGGTACCGGCTAAATATCCGGCGCGTTCGCCGCGCCTGGCGGTATATCCCGTCTACCGCGATCTGCGCTATACTGGCCTAACCCCTTTCACATATCGGCCGCTGCCGCGCCTTCCAGACGCGCGCCGCGAAACCATAGCCGACCTCCCAGCGAACTATGGCAAATCTATCCCAGATTATAGTATGGCGATACCTTGCCGCGCGTGCATGTCCCACAGCCGTCCGTTTTGGCTCGTTTCGCGCCGATCGCGTTTATTCGATCGCGTCTGCCTAAACTATGCGGATAAAACGCGCATGCAATCCGCGCCGCGAAACCGCGCGCGAATTAATCCCGTCCGGCTATAAAAAAGCTCAACTCGGGCACAATAGCGTTGAGGAGGCGAAAACTCTTGAAGAACGACATTAAACGCTTGGCTAAACTGGCCGCAGTCGCCGCGCTCGCTCTGGCGATGACCGCCGCTCTGGCGGCATGCACGTCCACGACTGAACTGGCCCCGATAGGATCGCCCTCGCCGTCGCCCTCGGCGCTCGAGCCTCTGCCCAGCGCCAGCCCGTCGGCTCTGCCCGGAACCAGCCCGCTTGCCAGCCCCGGCTCACAGCCACTGGCGACCGACCAGCCCGCCGCGCCGACGCTTTCCAATCAGGAAAGCGCGGCGCTGGCGGGGCAGTGCGACGCTCGCATCTCGCAGATAAGCGAGGTTGAGAGCAGCGTCACGGTCGTGCTGGGCGACACGTCGCTGACCGGCGTGAAATTTGTTCCGGCGTACAAAGGAGCGCTTACCTCGCGCATCAGCGACGTGATAAGCGGCAGCGTGCGCGCGGTGAGTCCGTCCGTCGCAACGGTCAAGATCACGGACGATCCGGATATCGCGGATCGCATCTCCGCCCTGCGCGATAAGCAGAAGGACGGCGGCTCGTCCAGCGAGATCCGCGGCGAGTTTGATTCGATCAACAGCGCGATTAAGTAACCTCGCGCGCGAGTCAACCAAGCATTGACAGCATATCACAGCCTAAAACCGCGACACTAAAGACGAAGGAACCGGGGCATTTCAGAAATGCCTTGAACGAAGGGATGACCGACTATGAGGTTTCAACGCGGCAAACAGGGTTTAGGAGTCCTGCTGAGCATACTGGCGCTGGCGCTTAACTATTCGCCGCAGGCGCGCGCGCTGCGCGATCTGCCTACGGAACTGACGCTGCGCCAAGGCCAGTCCCACGAACTTAATCTAGGCCTGCCCATGGCTGTCAACCTGGACGCCGTAGCCGACGAGGGCGCGGTGCTGGCGCTCTCGTCGACCGACGAGACGCTGGAACGCGCCCAGTCCGTCCGGATTCAAGCGGAAGCCGAAGGCCAGGCAAAGGTGAACTTCTCTTTCCTAGGCATGACGCTAAGGGCGCTGGACGTTAAGGTTCAGCCGGAACGGGTGATCATGCCCGGAGGGCTGGCGATCGGCGTGGCGCTGTTCACGAACGGCGTGCTCGTGGTGGGCACGTCGGAGATCGGCGGCGCGCAGGGAGGCAGTCCCGCCGTCGCGGCCGGTCTGCGTCCGGGCGATCTGATCCAGTCCGTAGACGATCAGCCCGTGCTAAGCGCGATCGATCTGACGGAGCGGGTCAACGCCGCCGCCGGACGCGAGGTAGAGGTGCGATTCCTGCGCAAGGAACAGCCGATGCGCGTGACGATCCGCCCCGCGCTGGATAGGCTGGACGGCACGTACAGGCTGGGGATATGGGTGCGGGACAGCACAGCCGGGGTGGGCACGCTGTCCTTCTACGATCCGTCAACGCATAGGTACGCCGCGCTGGGGCACGCGATCACCGACGCGGATACGGGCGCGAACCTTACCGTGCGTCAAGGCCGGGTACTGTTCTCGCGGATAGTGGATATACAAAAGGGACGGAAAGGCCAACCCGGCGAGCTGCGCGGCTCGTTCGACAAGGACGAGATGAACCAGTTCGGCGACATCCGGCGCAACAACGATTTTGGGGTGAGCGGAACCAGCGAGGTCGCGATCGTGAACCCGTTGTATCCGAAGGGTCTGCCCGTTGGCAGCCAGGCCACCGTGCATACCGGCCCCGCGTCGATACTGACCACGCTTGACGACACGGGCGTTAAGGAATACGCGATTGAGATTACCAAGGTCAACCATCAAGCGGAGGCCGCGCCAAAGAGCATGACGCTACTCGTCACCGATCCCGATCTGCTAGAGAGGACGGGCGGCATCGTCCAGGGCATGAGCGGCAGTCCGATACTGCAGGACGGGCACATCATCGGCGCGGTGACTCACGTCTATGTAAACGATCCGACGCAGGGGTACGGTCTGTTCGTCGAATGGATGCTGGATCAGACCGACGATCTGTAGAACGCGCGCAAACGATTCGTTTTTGGCGAATAGGGATAAGGCATATAGGAATAGGGGTTAGGGATCATCCCTAACCCTTGACGCTTGTTATAGGAGGATTTAACATGCGGCGCAGCGAACGCGGCCGGGCGATTCATAAAAGGTTCTTAGAAATATGGAAACCAAAGGCAGGATTCGACAATCTAACGTCGAATTTTACGCCAGATAGGCAAATCATCGGAGGAATAATCATGGATGGGGTTACGAGGGTATGGATCGCCGAATCGGATCAGGCGCAGGGGAAGCGTCTAGCCGAGATGCTCCGCCAGTCGGGTCAGTTCGACGTGGCGGGCGTGAGCGCCAGCGGCAAGGAGACTCTCAGCGCGATAGAGACGCTGCAGATCGACGTTCTGCTGCTGGCTCTGGCGCTGAGGGACATGGACGGACTGGCGGTGCTAGAGCGGATAGGGAAGTTGTCGCTTCTTAGTTATCCGCGTATAGCGGTTATTACGGTCATGGCTGGCGCGCATGGAGAGCGCGCGCGGGAGCTGGGCGCGGACGCGGTGTTCCCCAAGCCGGTGGACGAGGCGCGGCTGATAGCGTGGCTATCGGAGTCGCTGAAGGACTCGCCGAACGTCGCGCAGGCGGGCATGGAGCAAAGGCGGATGGTCGCCAAGAAGGCGCTGGAGTATCTGGGGATGTCGCCTGAACTGATAGGGTATCAGTATCTAGTGGAGGCGATAGCCATAGCGTCGATGGATCACATGGTCACGCGCAAGATGATGAGCGAGTTGTATCCAAGGCTGGCGCGGCTGAATAACACGTCGGTATCGTGCGTGGAGCGATCGATCCGGCACGCGATCGAGGACACGTGGACCAGCGGACGGTTGAGCGCGGCGGTGAGCATGTTCGGTTACTCGGTCGATCCCAAGCGCGGCAAGCCGACCAACGGCGAATGCATCGCGAGGCTAGGCGAGTATGTGCGGTTCCTGTTATCCGGCGAGGACGCGCGCGTGGTGACGATCAACTAGGAGCGGAGTATATGCGTCAATATGATCTAAAGGCCGCGGATCAAGCGGCGGAGGCTGTGCGCAGCGCGTGCGGAACGGCGGACGCGGCGCTGATAGCGGGATCCGGGCTGGGCGGGTACGCGGCGGCGCTGGCGAACCGGGCGGTTCTGCCGTATAAGGATATACCTGGATTCCCCGAATCGACCGCGCCCGGGCACGCGGGCGAGTGGGTATGCGGGGAGAGCGCGGGGAAGCGTCTGTACGTAATGAACGGACGCTTCCATTGCTACGAGGGCCATGAGGCGTGCGAGGCTGCGTTTCCGGTTCGGGTAATGGCGAGGCTGGGCGTGAAAACGCTGATAGTCACGAACGCGGCCGGAGGCGTGAACACGTCATACAAGCCCGGAGAGTTTATGGTATTGTCGGACTTCATCAACCTGACCGGCTGGAACCCGCTGCGCGGCGTTAATATAGATGAGTTCGGGCCAAGGTTCCCGGATATGTCCAAGGCGCTGGACGAGAAGCTGATCGGCATAGCGCTGGACTCGGCGCGAGAGCTGGACGTGACCGCGCGCGCTGGAGTATACGCGATGATGACCGG
>JAIRSO010000063.1 GCA_031255415.1 Oscillospiraceae bacterium | reverse complement strand
CGATGGGTGCGGGAATTGTCCGCGTGCTGCGCACCGTCAAGACGAGCATGAATGATTCTGCCGCTTCGCGGCCTACGCTGGGTTGACGAGGGTTGACGGTGGGTTGACGAGGGTTGATGCGGGGGAAACGGGGGGGGGGGGGGGCCGGCCCCCCCCCCCGGGCGGCCCCCCCCCCCCCCCCCCCCACCCCCCCCCCCCCCGCCCCGGCGCGGCCGCCGGCGCCGGCCCGCCGGCCCCCCCCCCCCCCCCCCCCCCCCCCCCCCCCCCCCCCCCCCCCCCCCCCCCCCGTCCCCCCCGCATCAACCCACGTCAACCCACCGTCAACCCTCGTCAACCCAGCGTAGGCCGCGAAGCGGCAGAATCATTCATGCTCGTCTTGACGCTGCGCGGCACGCGGACAATTCCCGCACCCATCACAACCGGGACATCCGCCCGCTCTACGGTTCCTCGCCATCGAACGCACCGCCAACCTTCGTCAACCCAGAGTAGGCCGCGAAGCGGCAGAATCATTCATGCTCGTCTTGACGCTGCGCAGCACGCGGACAATTCCCGCACCCATCACAACCGGGGCATCCTCCCGCTCTACGGTTCCTCACCATCGAACGCACCGCCAATCCTACGCCCAGCAACACTATCAAAGCTACAACCACCGTACCAGCATTCAAAACGTTTCCCTCCTAGTAGTCTGCTAAATCCAAACACTCAGTTATGGGCGGATCTTTTCGCCGCTCGCGTCGGTTCTTTCCGTCGACGGACCTCCAGTCCGCCTCCTCCACTCAACTTAGCGAGCAACGAAAATCTCTCGCTCATAACTTGAGGTTTGGACTTAGCAGACTACTAGTACCCTCTATCCCGATCCACCACATGCTTTAACGGCCTGCCCTCGCAGAATCTTGTTAAATTATCCATGAATATCTCATAAATCAGCTTCGAGTTAGGCGGATCGTCCATCCTGCCCGACACGTGCGGGGTAATCACCACGTTATCCATATCCCACAACGGGCTATCTTTAGGCAGCGGTTCCACTTCCGTTACGTCCAATACCGCTCCCGCGATCCGTCGATGCATTAACGCTGCCGTCAACGCGCTCTCATCCACGGTCACGCCTCTCCCGGCGTTAACGAACACGGCCTCCGGTTTCATAGCGTTGACATGACGCTCGCCGAACAGCTTGACCGTTTCTTTTGTAGCGGGCAGGCAGACCGCTACCACGTCGGCATTCTTCAGCGCGCCTTCCAGATCCTCATAAGGCGATAACTCGTCTACATACTCCGGCGCGATCCCTTTCGAGCGTCTCACTCCCACCACATACGCGCCCATTGCTTTGGCGTACTTTGCGAACGTACCGCCTATATCCCCCAGTCCTACCACAACAACCCTGCTCCCGTACATTCCCCGAGTCACGCCGATCCTATTCCATTCCTTTCCGCCCTGCACCCTAGCGTATGTATGCAGGTTATGCCTTAACATTAACGCGCCGCACAGCATGTATTCCGCTATCGCTTTACCGTAAGCGCCCGAAGCGTTAGTTAAAATGGTATCATTATTAGGATAATCCGCGCCGACTAACGATTCCGCGCCAGCCCACGCTAACTGCAGCCATTTCGCGGTTGACAATTTTTTTATATATTCTTTCCTAACGACGCCCAGAAAGGCTTCGCAATCCTCCCATGGGAAACTATCCTCCATCTCATCGCCGACGCTAACCAGAGCCTCAAACCCGCCGTCATTAATAACCTTGACCAGCGCCTCGACCTGATCCTTAGTGAACGGAACGTTTCGCAATACGATATATCTAGGCATAGCCACCCTCGATTCTTTGAATAATATACCACAATGAAATTCGATATCATCTATTCAAATCCCTCCACAAACCAGAAAAAACATGCTATACTGACGGTGTAATTGAATGGAGGCCATTGCATGCGCGTCAAGGCTCGCGGAAAGATCAACTGGACACTGGACATCGATGGCGTTCGCGAGGACGGCTATCATCTTATCGACACGCTTATGCAGTCGGTCGAGTTATACGACACGCTGAAATTTGAGCGCGCGGACGGGTGTGTGCTGCATGTGGAAGGTCCGATGCGGGTAACCGCCGACGAGAACAATCTCGTTATGCGCGCTATGCGGCTGTTGATCTCGCGCCTTGGGGTTAACGCGGGATGCCATATCACGCTGACCAAACGCATACCCATCGGCGCGGGAATGGGAGGGGGAAGCGCCGACGCGGCGGCGGCTTTAGCCGGGCTAAACCGTTTCTGGAGGTTATCGTTAAAAGACGCTGATCTACACGCGCTGGCGCTTGAGCTAGGCGCGGACACGCCGTTCTGTTTAACGGGAGGGTTACAGCGCGCTACCGGCATTGGGGAACGGCTGGAGCGTCTGCCGATCAGCCGGCCGGCTTATCTGGTTATAATACAGCCGTGCTGGGGTATATCGACTCCGGAAGCGTTCCAGCATTATGATGATTACTCGAGAACGTGCCCGCCGCAGTCCCATCGTCCCGACAACGAGCGCGCCGTGAAGGCCGCGCACGCCGGTTCACTAGCGCACATGTGCGCGTCAATGGGGAACGTGCTTCAGCCCGCGGCGATACATCAGCGTCCAGAAATAGCGCAGGCTATACAGGCGCTGGAGCATCACGGCGCGATGCGCGCTCAAATGACGGGCAGCGGATCGGCGGTGTTTGGGGTGTTCGCGTCCGCGTGGGCGGCGCAGTACGCGTGGGAGCGGGTCTCGCCTATATGGAGGCGATGCTGGACAACCCGCACGGCCTCGCGCGGGCTGGTTTTCCGGGAGTGGCTAACATAAACGATACTATTATTGTACATGCCCCGCATATAATAAAGCGATCAACAAAAGGAGGCATACATGTCTGAGAGTATAAAGGTTTTACAAGATGGTCCATATCAAGTATCGCCGGACACGCGGCTGAACATCCAGTCCATAGGCACGGACGAAAACAAGGTATCGACTCATTGGGATCAAGGCGCGGAATATCCGGGCAAGCTCACGCCGTATTTCCTGTGCCGATGCGGACGATCAGCAAGCAAGCCGTACTGCGACGGCACGCACGCGGCGGTTAAGTTCGACGGCAAGGAGACGGCGGATCACGCGCCATACGCGCAAAGAGCGCGGAGGTATGAGGGCGAGGCAGTCGATCTATTGGACGACGAGCGGTGCGCGCAGTTGAGATTCTGCGATAGAGGCATTCGGGCATGGGACGCGGCGATACAATCCGGGGATCCGGCCAACCTGGCGCTGGCTGAGCAGGAATGCGCCGACTGTTCATCCGGGAGGCTGACGCTGGTAAGGAAGGACGGCACGCCGATAGAGCCGGACTTGCCAAAAGAGATTGGCGCGGTGCAGGATGTCCCGCGAGGCTTAAGAGGCCCGCTGAAGGTTACCGGGGGCATACCGATGATAGGAGCGGACGGGCGGGAGTATGAGACGCGCAATAGGTATACGTTGTGCCGATGCGGCGAGTCGCAGGATAAGCCGTTCTGCGATACAAGGCATGTCAACTGTCCGCATATGAAGGGCTTTGACAGCGTGTAGGGCAACGCCTCCTCTGTCGATTCTTGACGGAGGAGGCTATATTACTTACGCAACGGTTTAGTAACGATTATCGAATATGCGCGTGCTCTTCTTCTCGCTGCGCGGCAGTTCGCCTAGCGAGACCCCCATCGGCGCGATCGCGAACCCCAGCCGCATGCGCGCGACCGCAGCCACATCACGCTCCAGAGCGCGCCTGTGCTCGTCTATCCTGTCCGTCTCAAAGAACAGAGTAAACCTATCGCGTCCCTCAAAGTGATCGATCATCACTTGATACTCGCTGCTCACCCCGTCAATCTCCTTGAGCATATCGTCGATCTGGCCTGGGAACACGTTCACGCCCTTAATCTTCACCATGTCGTCCGTTCTGCCCAGTATCGTATCTATCCTTGGATACCCGCACCCGCACGAACACATCCCGCCGCCCAACATCCGCGTTAGGTCGTGCGTCCTGTACCGGATCAGCGGCGCGCCTTGTTTTCTTAACGTTGTAATAACGAGTTCGCCCAACTCGCCATCCTCAACGGGTTTGCCCGTCTTGGGATCGATCACCTCGCTGTATACGAAGTCGTCAAACATATGCATGCCATTCGCCGCGTCGCAGCTAATGCCGATGCCAGGCCCGTATATCTCCGTCAATCCGTATATATCATACAGCGATACGCCCAACTCGCTGGCGATCCTAGCGCGCATCTTCTCGCCCCAGCGTTCCGATCCAATCAACGCTTTCTTGAGTTTCAGTTCGCCCCTGATACCCCTTCGTTCAATCTCCTCCGCCAGTAGCAGCGCGTAAGAGCTAGTGGCGGTGAGCACCGTCGAGCCTAGATCGCGCATAAACTGAAGTTGTTTGTCCGTGTTGCCCGGACCCATCGGTATAGCCATCGCGCCCAGCAACTCCGCGCCGGCCTGGAACCCGATGCCAGCGGTCCATAATCCATATCCCGGCGTGATATGGACGCGGTCGTCCCGCGTCACCCCGGCGATCTCATAACACCGCTTGAACATAACCGCCCAGTCAAGCACGTCCTGGCGCGTATAAGGTATGATAACGGGCGTGCCAGTCGTGCCCGACGAAGAGTGCACGCGCACTATATCCCTAGCCGGAACAGCCGACAGCCCCAGCGGGTAAGCGTCGCGCAGAGCGTCCTTATCGGTGAACGGCAAAGATTCAAAGCCGTCCTGGCTACGGATATCGTCCGGGTTAATATCCGCGAACCGTTTCGAATAGAACCCGTCCGGGATCTGTTTCAAACGGCGAATCTGTTCGCGGATAATAGACAGCGTGCCGCTAGGTATCGTCATATAGAATCCTCCTTTGGGATCGAGGGCTGCGCGCCCGCTATAGCCGCGCCCAGTTCCAGCGCGCGCCTGTTTATTTCGATCAATCTCGGACTTAATCGAGCGCGCAGAGCGTCCAGCATCGACTCCGCGGAGAATCCCAGCAGACTAGAGGCCGCGCCCAGCAGCGCCATGTTCAGAGTCTTTTCAGAGCCAGCCTCGCGCGCAATCGATATGCCGTCCAGCAGTATCAGGCGCGGCAGCGTTTTTCGCAGATACTCGACATAAACATCCGCGCTAGGCTGCGCGCCGCTAAGCGACGCGACCGCCGACGTTACGCCGTTAACGCTGACCACCGCCGCGCCGTCCCGCTTCAGATAAGGCAGGCACCGCACCGCCTCGCCCGGCTCAAACCCGATCAACACATCGGCGCCGCCCAGGGGTATCAGCGGTGACGGCAGCGATATAGAGCCGCCGCGCCATCGAACATGGCTGACCACGCTGCCGCCTCTTTGAGCCATGCCAATCGTTTCGGATGTTCTGGCGAACGCGCCGCAGTCCAGCGCGCACTGCGCGATCAGCCGCGAAGCCAGCACCGTGCCTTGACCGCCAACGCCGCATAATAAACAGTTCACGAACCGCCTTCCTCCTTCGTCCCACCGGCTGGCTGGATGCATTCGGTCGGGCAAATCTGCGAGCAAAGGGAGCATCCCGTGCACATGGACTCGTCAACGCGCGCGACGATCCGCCCCGATTGATACGGGCTGGTCGCGAACGACAGCGCCGGACATCCCAGCGCCTTGACGCAGACCTGGCAGCCCGCGCATCGAGCCGCGTCAACCGACATAGGAATGCCAAGCTTCGCGACAGCGATACACGGCGCTTCAAATATAATCGCGCGGACGCCCGTTTCGTCCATGGCTTCGTGAGTGGTCTCGATGGCTTCCTCAATATCGAACGGATTAGCGCGGCGCACCGACTCAACGCCCAGCGCGCGGAGTATCGTTTCGATATTAGCGGCGGGAGCCGGTTCGCCTAAGGCCGACTCGCCCGTTCCCGGATGCGGCTGGCGGCCCGTCATCCCCGTAGTGCGGTTGTCCAGCACGACAATGATTATATCCGATCGGTTATACACGGCGTTAAGCACGCCCGTCATACCGGAGTGGAAGAACGTCGAATCACCGATGAACGCGAAACAGTATGAGTCTGGATCGGCAAACCTTAACCCCTGCGCGATAGTTACGCCCGCGCCCATACACAGGCAGGTATCGACCATATCCAGAGGCGGCGCGTTGCCCAGCGTGTAGCATCCTATATCGCCGCAGAAAATAGCCTTACGGCTTTTAGCGGCGCGCTTAACCGCGTAGAAGCTGGCGCGATGCGGACACCCCGCGCACAATACGGGCGGCCGGATTGGCGGCGCGGGCGGCTCGCCATTATCGCGCGGGCGGTGAGAAGCATCGTTAAGCGATAGAGGGGGCTTGCTTCCTACACACCCCGTCGCCATCAGCGCGTTCTCGACGAACGCCGCGCTCAACTCTCCCGCGGATGGCAGACTCCCGTCGCGCTTGCCATGCAGCGGCACGCCGTTCATCAGCGGCCTCAATCCATCCTCTATGACGGGATCCAGTTCCTCGACCGCCAGCACGCGCTCCAGCCCGTCGATAAACTCAGCCGCGAGACTCTCCGGGAACGGATTCGGCGCGCCTATCCGCAGTATCCTGCATCGCAGGCCAAGGTTCAGCGCGGCCTCGCGCGCATACGCCGCGCCTATCCCGCCGCACGCTATACCAATCTTAACGGGCGTGCCGCCGATCGTCTCATCGATGGAGTTGAACGCCGCCTGCGCGTCAATCAGCTCCGGTTCGCGCGCGGCGAGACGCTTCTTCGCCTCGAACGACAGTCGCGGGAATATCACCCATTCCCCGCCCTTCACAAACCCGGACGGCTGAACCAATGGCACGGGTTCGGTTCGGACGACGGCGGCGCAAGCGTGGCATACCCGCGTGGTAGGACGCAGTAAAACAGGCGCGCGGAACCGCTCCGATAACTCGAACGCGGCGCGAGCCATCTCATAAGCTTCCTCCGGCGAAGACGGATCAAGCACGGGCAGCCGCGCGAACAGCGCGAACCGCCGTGTATCCTGCTCTGTCTGGGATGATATCGGGCCAGGATCGTCCGCCGACAATATGACCAGCCCGCCCTTTACGCCGACATAGTTCAGACTCATAAGCGGATCGCTGGCGACGTTCAGCCCGACCTGCTTCATCGTCACAAGAGCGCGCGCTCCGGCATACGCCGCGCCGGCTGCTGTCTCCAGCGCGGCCTTCTCGTTGACCGACCATTCGACGCGCACGCCCGGCGGTTTAAGCCTGGCGACCGTCTCCAACGCCTCCGTGGACGGCGTGCCAGGGTACCCGCTGACGAAGGATACCCCCGCGTCGATCGCGCCGTACGCGATAGCCTCGTTACCCATCAACAATAGTTTCCCAGACATAGCGGCACCTACTTATGTTATAATAGCGATGATGAGGATCAACGCGCACGCGGCAAGAGCCGGAGCGTCGGCTGCCGAGAGCGGATACCGCCTGTATCCGCTGCCGCGCTTCCTCAAATAGAACCCGCGCAGTTCGGCTGCGAGCGCGTTATTCTCCATGCGCTGTACGCACGATACCAACAGCGGCACGCATAACGGCGGTATCAGCCGTATCTTTTGCTTGAACGAGCCGTCCAACTCCACGCCGCGCGCGGTTTGAGCCTCGATCACATCGCGCATCTCCACAAACAGCACGGGTATGAACCGTATCGCCGTGGTTATGACGAACGCGTAACGGTACGGTATGCCTAGCTGCGCGACGAGCGTGTTGGTCAAGTCGCTCAACCGCGTCACGCCCAGCATCAGCACGAGCGGCAACGTCGCGCCCAGCAGCCTCATACCCAATTGCGCGCAGTAACGCAGTCCCAGATCGGTGATCCGCAGTCCGAACGGCAGAGGCAGGAGCGTGCGGCCCATCCTCACGAACGGCAGCTGCACGACGAACAGGAACAGGCATAACGATCCCGCTCCCTTGAGCGAGGCCTTGACCTTGCGTCCCATGCCCAGAGCGAAGCCGCCGACGATGGACAACGCCAGCAAAGCCAGATTGACCCACAGCGATTGAGTCAAGAACCCGCCGACGCAGATCACGGCGGCTAACAGCAGTTTCACCAGCGGATGCGCGCGATGCAAAAACGTATCGCCGCTCTGATACTCAAGTATGCCCGGCACGCTGCGCGCCCCCTTTCACGGACGACGCTACCCACTCGGCGAGTGAATCCGCGTCGTCAGCCTCGCCCGGCGCGAGTCCCAGCCGCCGCGCCAGCGCGACCATCTGCGCCGGGATCAACGACGCCCTCTTGAGCATAGCCTCGTCGCGCATCAACTCGCGCGTCGATCCGTCCGCGATGATCCTACCTCCGCTGAGCGTTAGCATGCGCGGAGCGAAGTCCAGCGCGATCTCCATATCGTGGGTTATCATTAGCACGGTCACGCCGTCCTCGCGGTTCAGTCGCGCTACCGTGTTCATCATCTGCATGCACTCGCGGTAGTCTAGGCCCGTCGTCGGCTCGTCCAGCAGCAGCAAAGACGGCCGCCTGACGAATAGGCTGGCCAGCGCTACGCGCTGACGCTCGCCCCGGCTCAATGACAACGGCGCGCGGTCGGGATCCAGTTTCAGCCAGCCCAGCGTTTCCTCGACCCTGCTTTCAGCGTCGCTCTTGGATACGCCTAGGAAGTCCAGCCCGAACGATAATTCCTGGCGGATCGTCGCGCCGAACAGCTGCCGATCCGGATTCTGGAACAGATACCCAACCGTCCGCGCCAGCGCGCTGACCTTGCGATCCCGCGTTGACGCGCCCTGAATCAGTATGTCGCCGCGTGTCGGCTTAATCAAGCCCATTATCAGTTTGAGCAGAGTCGATTTACCCGCGCCGTTCTCGCCCGCCAGCGCGGCGAACTCGCCCTGGCCTATACGCAGGCTCGCCCCGCTGATCAACTCGCGAGACTCTATCGCGTATGATACATTCTCCAGTAGGATCATGCCAGCGCCTCCCTGACCATGGCCTCCGCCTCGTCGAGGCTGACGGGCGGCGCGCCGTGATAGAGACCCTTTTCGCGAAGCCGCGCGGCGAGAGTCGTCACGCGCGGGCAGTTCACGCCCAGCGCCAGCAACCGATCGGGCTGTTCGAGAGCGCGGCGCACCGAACCGTCTATCACGACTCGGCCTTGATCCATCACGAGCAGACGCTCCGCATACGCGCACAACAGCATTATCTTTTGCTCGATAACGATTATAGTCGCGCCGCGTTCGCGCTGAAGCTGGGTCAACAACTCAAAAACCTGCACGGACGAGGCCGGATCCAATTCGCCCGTGGCCTCGTCCAGCACCAGCACGCTTGGCGCGAGAGCCAGCGCGGCGGCTAGCGCGACCTTCTGCTTCTGCCCGCCGCTCAAAGTGGAGATACTGCGCAGACGAAGATCGGCGATATCCAGATCGTTCAGCGCGCGATCGACCCTTGATGGTATCTCATCGCGCGGCACGCTGAAGTTTTCCAGCGCGAACAGTATCTCATCCTCGACCATCGTCGTGACGAACTGCGACTCTATATCCTGGAATACGCAACCCACCGTCTTTGATAACTCAGCGACGGAGGACGATACCGTATCCAGTCCGGCTACGCGCGCCGCGCCGTAGAAGTCGCCGCGCCTCACATGCGGCGTTACGCCGGATAACGCGTGCGCGAGGGTGGTCTTGCCCGCTCCGGCGGGGCCGATCACGCCGACGAATTCCCCCGGCGTGATCGACAGCCTCACCCCGTCCAGCGCGCGTCCAGACGCGCCCTCATAACTGAACGATACGTCTTCCAACAGGATAATCGGTTCCATACAGGTCAGCCCTTGCGCGCGTTGAGCGCCAGCTCCAGCGGCACCGCCAGCGCTTGAACGATTATCGCGTTGATGGCGGCGGTGCCGAAGATGATCGGCAGGAACGCGGTGAACGCTACGGCGGTAACGTCCGCGCCCGCGAACAGTATGACGTTCAGCGCGGCGATGAACGAGAACCCGGAGCATAGCGTCGATATGAACGTAGCCACAGTGGGATGCAGATCGAACTTCTTAAAACGCATCGGCACGCGCATCAACAGAACCATAGCCGCCGCGCCGATCGCCTCGCTGACGATATTGATGTACGGCGTGCCCGGGAAAAACTGGCATATCACCCCGGCAAGCACCCCGATTATCAAGCCTTCGATCAGCGTCGGTTTGATCAGCATGATCGACAGGCAATACATGGCTATCACGAAGTTGGGTTTCATGCCGGGCACGTTGATGGGATTCACGGCCTTTAGCACAATCCCGGCGGCTAGCAGCACGCCCAGCAGGATCAGGTTGCGGATGTTCTGCAAGCCGCCGCGCTGGGTTTGGGGTACGAAACGCTTGACGGACGCCGCGCCAGCATTCTGGGTATTGGGGGTATTGTTCATAGTCGGACGCTCCTTTTGGGGATTGCTCCCCGTTATTGTGGGAGATGCGCCCGTTGGCGATACGCTCACTGTACGCGCCGCATAAAAAAAACACCCGTCCCTACCAAAGGGCGGATGCACCGCGGTACCACCTTTGTAACGCCGATCCACTCATGATCATTAATGGATCATAATCCTTAATGAATCATCAGCGAACCGCGCGCCGCTCAGCGAGAATGCCAACACATTCTCCGTCCTTAACGCGGACATACGTCTCCGATACTCCGGCGAGGATGAACCGCGCCGTTTCCCTTCGCCCTCAGCGAACCATTATGCCAAGCCGCTCTCCGCGCGTTTCCACCGTACCGCGCTCTCTGTAGGCGCTAACCTGACTTTACTCTCGCCTCGAAGGTTTGGTTTTATAGTATGCCGGGATTATATCATAGTGACGTTGGAGTGTCAAGAAAGATTTTTTATGTCGAATTGTGTTGGAGGGGACGCTCTATGCGCCCCCTCTGTCCCGCGTCATGGAATATCGGCCGCTATCGCCTCGTCAATATATTCCTGCGCGCGGAACGGCAGCAGGATACCATCCTCCCGGGCTTGCGCCGCTGCGGACGTTACTTTCGCTACGTAATCCTCATGCGTCGGATACAACTCCGCCAGCCGGTCGCGGCTGAACGGCGTGGTCTTGCCTAACAATCCGCCAAAGATACTCACGTCGTATGTCGCGGTCGGAACCGTGATCTCCGGCAGCCGAAGCCCTCCCTGCGCGTTGCCGTGCTTATCGTTGCTGTAGGTGAAACGCAATAGCGATATCTGTATAGGCGGGAACCTCGGCGGGGTAGACTCGCCTTGCATCCATTCGTTCACCCTGACGAACGCAGCCTCAAGCACGGGGTACCAATCCACGTTGTCCGGATGGTCCGGGACGCTGACCGATCCCTCCGCGATGCCGTCGCGGATCAGCGTGTTCGCGATGATCGTCGAGAGCTGCGCGGGGAAGTGAGGCGATCCGGTAATCTCCCACGAGCGGTACACGTTGCTGTCCGGCTGGCGCGTGCCAAAGAGGAACGCGGCTTCCGTTTGGGTAGTCATGGACAGAACCGGAACCCGCAGATCGCCGCGCACCTTCGCGGGTACGTCGCGACTGCCCCCGCCCTTCACGCCATGCGCGGCGGCTTCCAGAAAGTCGGAGGCATGCCCGCCGTCGAGTATCGGCATCAACGCGTCGAACGTTGACTCTATCGGCTGAACGCCGTTCGCGTAAGCGCGGATTCGGCTGCCCGACTGCGAGGCTCCGTAGGCGACGAGCCTCTCGACTGTCAAGCCGCCCATGGGATCAACGCCTTCATTCGCGCGATCCGTTCCCACCGCGCGCGCCGCTTGCGTGAATATATCGTAAGAAAGCCCCTCGTCGGGTATGTCCAGCGCCGCGTAACGCTCCGGATCCCATACCTTCAATCCCTTTGGATCCTCGTCGAAACCCGTGATACCGATCGGCTGCGCGGTCACGAGCACATACGCGAAACCTTCCCTATAGATACCCTCCGGCGCTCCCAGCGAGAAGTCATAGCCGCTGGACACGTTCGCCCACTCGACGATCACGGTTCCGTTGAACCTCGCCGGATCGATCGGACGCTGGACGAGGATCCGCGTCGTGTACGGCAAGGTACTGCCGGATGTTAACGTCCACATGCCGTCGCTGGTAAGCTCGCCCTCCGGAATATAATGCCGCGCGACTCCGGAAAGGAAATACTCGCTCTCGGTGTAGCCGACCTCGCTTATGTCGCCATAATACGCCGAGAACGGCGCGCCGCGCTCGCCGGCAGCGGCAGGGGTCACGATGAACCCGCCGCGAGTAGTCGCGCCGTCGGTTGACGCGACGTCCATCGGAGGCGGTTTGATAGGGAGCGGCTCGTTAAGATTAACGCCGTCCGCAAGCATCGCGTTTTGATTCGACCGCGCGACCGCAGTCGAGATCATGAGTCCTCCAACGGCGATCACGATCACGCCGACAATACAGCACAGAATGGTCAGAATAACCCGCAAGGGTCTGCGGCGTTTCGGTTTACTCATAATTTATTCTCCTTATATAGTTAACTGCGTTGAGTATCGCTGCGACTACTAGGGCGACGCTCTATCCGCCGCCATACGCCTGTCTCGACAAATATCTCCACCATCTCTTCAGCGTCCGACACGAGCCGCGCGGGGAAATCCATCAGCGACAGCAGTTTAACGGCGTTCCTCGTATCGCTTACCCCATCCATCAATTTATACGTGAAGCTCATGCCGCCGCCGATTATCTCCTCCCTGAAATGATACTGCCGATACGCCGGGAGCATGCGCGCCAGCTCGATATCGTGGGTGGCGGCCGCGCATAACGCGTTGAGCCCGCATACGTGATCCAGCAGTGACGCAGACGCGGCTATCCGCTCGATGGTGTTGGTTCCGCGCAGGATCTCGTCGATGAAACACAGCGCGGGCATATCCTCCCTCATCGACGAGAGTATCCTGCGCAGGCTCTTTATCTCCACGATGAAATAACTCTCGCCGCTTTGCACGTCGTCGCGCAGAGCCATCGAGCTTATCACCGCCGCACGAGGAGTCGAGAACCGCTCCGCCCAGCAGGTGAGTATGGTCTGCGCGAATATCGCGTTCACCGCCAGCGCCTTGATGAATGTCGATTTACCGGACGCGTTGGAGCCGGTGATCATTATATTATCGCGCCACAGGATATCGTTGCGGATCGGGCTGCCGATCAGCGGATGCGCGAGTCCTATCGCTTCGACGGCGACAGCCTCTGTAAACACAGGCTCCGCGAACGTATCCAGCGACGCGCGCAGCGACGCTATCGATACGCACGCGTCAATCTCGCCCACGAGCGCGTACAGCCGAACCGCGTCCTCCCTGTTCCGGTGGATAAACGCAGCCACCCTCAACAAACTGATTATATCCAGCAGAAATCCTATCCGGAAATACATGGTCAACACATTGTCGTTTGATCCCTGCATCGCGTACAGCGAGTTCCACCGCGCAACGGGTTTCAGCCGAACGCATAGTGCGCGCAGTTCATCGGACGCGTCGATCATTCCGGGCACGCGAACGTGCCGCATCTTTCGCGCGGCGTTGTGTATCCTTGCCAGCTGGCGGATCGCGCTGTAACGAACCGTCCATATCGCTTCGGCGCGGTATAGCACGATCATATTGACCAAAAACTAAGCGGCAACGCCGAGCAGGAACCGCTGGTTAACAAAAGACAGAGCGATCAATATGATCGGCGCTATAGCGAGCGAGTAATACGCCCATCCATGCCTTAATTGTTCAAACGCCTTGCCCGATAAAAACAGATTCGCGCCATGATAACGGTTTTTACCGACGCGGATCAGCCGCCTCTGCATCTTAACGCGTTCGGAGTCATGGCTGCCAAGCGCGTTTATCCAGCGTCCGCGCCTGGCTAGCGTCTCGTTATCCGCTCCGAGATTGCGCAGCATCGCGTAGAGCGACTCGTCGCCGGCACTGCTATGCGTCCGGTTCATCCGACGGTATATCGCGTCCATGTTCAGATCGTTCCATGTGGTATCGTCCACCGACGTACCGCCGCCGTCATTGAAAACCTCGCGGCGGAAGACGGCGATATCCTCTATCTCGTCGGCGGTCAGCGCGCAGTCAGCCAGCGGCTTCGCCCAATCGGCGCGCAGACGCGCGTCAAGCCTCCGGCTTCGGCTCCTCAACGTGAACGCCACCGCGACTGCCGCCGCAATGATAGTTATGACCGCCGCCCATGCGGCTGAGTTAGCGTCGTGTACCACGCGTCTATTGTACCCAAACGCGCGCGGCGGCGCAAGCCAGAGAATGCCGCGCGCGTTTCGAGTACCATGCCGATGGGTTAAGGCTAGCGTTTCGCGGAGCGGTTATTGCGCTCCTTAGACTTCCTCGATCACGCCGTTGTCGGCGAGACGCAGCATCCGATCCGCGCGTTTGACCGAATCCATCCGGTGCGCGATGATCAGCATCGTGCGGCCGCCCTCCTTTGCGAACGCCGCGAGTGCGTCGCGAACCTCGTCGTCCGTCCGCGTGTCGAGCGCGGACGTTGCCTCATCCAGAATGATAATCTTTGGATTCTTGAGGAATAGCCGCGCGAGAGCGATCCTCTGCCTCTGGCCGCCGGACAGCTTCACACCGCGCTGGCCTATATACGTATCGTAGCCGTGCGGCAGAGCCTCGATGAACCCATGCGCTGCGGCGCGCCTAGCCGCGTCGACGACCTCTTCGCGAGACGCGCCGGGTCTGCCAAACTCGATATTCTGGCACACCGTGCCCAGAAAGATGCTCGTGTCCTGCCTCACGTAACCAACCGCGCGGCGCAGGCTATCCAGCGATACGCCGCGCGCGTCTATGCCGTCTATGAGAATTCGTCCCGAATCCGGCTCGTAGAAGCGCGGTATCAGCGATGCGATGGTCGTTTTGCCCGCACCGGACGCGCCCGTCAAAGCGACCGTCTCGCTCGGCTCCACGATGAACGACACGGAGCTTAGCACCTCGCGCAGACCCTCTCCATACCTGAACCGCACGTCCTGAAACTCGACGCGGCCTTGTATGTTATCGGGAAGAGGCGAGCCGCCTTCCGGCTCCGCCGGTGTTTCGATGATATCCGCGAACCGCTTGAAGCCCGTCATCCCGGCCTGAATCATCTGGATCAGCCGGCTAATGCTCAGCATCGGCGCGGCGAAATACCCGACGTATATCAGAAACGCGATAAGGTCGGGCACGCTCATGCTTCCGCGCGCGATCAGGAACGCGCCGCCCGCCAGAGCGGTCACGGTCAACATCGGCGCGCATAGCTCGCTGATGATTGTGTAGTAGTAAGCTTCGCGTTTGTATATCGCGACGCGGCTGTCCGTGTATTCCGCGTTCGCGCGGCGGAACCGTTCCGCTTCCGACGGTTCGGAGGCGAAAGCCTTCGCGTCGCGGATTCCGCTTAACGCGTCCTCGATGTTCGCGTTCATCTCCGCGATCTTCTCGCGGCAATCGCGGCTTACCGCGCGCAGTTTCCGCGACTGCGCGAACGCGTAAGCGGCGGTAACGGCGAGTATCCCCGTCAGCGCGAGGGTCAGCGGCGCGCTCATGCGCGCCATGATCGCGATCGCGCCTTTCAGTATTACCGTATAACTAAGCAGATCCTCCGGGCAGTGATGCTGTATCTCCGCGAGATTGAGCAGGTCGCTCGTGACGCGCGACATCAGCGCGCCGGTTTTCTCGCGGTCGAAGAACGAGACTGGCAATCTTTGCAGACGCGCGAAGATATCGCGGCGCATATCGCCTTCCATGCGCGCGCCCATCGCGTGGCCTTGCCAGTCGCTGTACAGCACGCACGCGCATTTCAGCGCGATTATGCCCAGCATAACCAGACTCGTTCGGATGATGGGCGCGGTTATCGGCGCGCTCCTCGGGCTTAACAGCGCGTCGGTGACGGAGCGGACGCACAGCGGGAAGGCCAGCGCCAGCGCGTTAGCGGCGAGCGCGCAGGACGCGTCCAGCGCGAACGTCAATCGGTACGGTGAGTAATACGAAAGAAACAGTTTAAGGCGCGAGGCGTCCTTAAGCATAGAGCCTCCAACAAGTATTTTTTGTTAGCTACGCAGGCAATGGATTTCGTCATGCTTGTCGTTCTCATGCGGAACACCTCCGAAATAAAACTGCGCGCGGCGCGGCAACTATCGGTTGCTTTCCATCGCGCCGGACACAATGTATAATATCCTGGAAAGGATGTGTTGTCAATGGAAGCCCGCGAATCATTGCTGTCTCTCCGCACCCGGCTGGAGCTAACGCAGGACGAGTTGGCGGCGAAGCTGCACGTAACGCGCCAGGCCGTCAGCCGCTGGGAGACGGGCGAAACCATACCGAGCACCGACACGCTGAA
>JAIRSO010000031.1 GCA_031255415.1 Oscillospiraceae bacterium | reverse complement strand
CGTGCAAAACCAAAGCGATAAGCACCGCCGGCACGCGGTATAACGCGTAATCGAAGAACCGCGCGGGATCGTCACGCAGAAACTCCAGCATAAGGAAAGGGTATCATAGCGCGGGGGGGATGTCAAACGTTCGAGCGGGTGGTATCATTAACTAATTATGTAACACAAAACAAACGTCCGCAAGGAGGGATGTTAACAGCGCGCGGCGAATGTGAGCGCGGAGGCGACAGGAATGAGGGAGCCTATATTACTATCGAATGCGAGTGAAAGCAGTGCCTGTATCAATACGCAAATTCACCGTATCGGATTATCCCGCCGTGCGCGCGCTGTGGCTGCGAACGCCGGGTATGGGACTCAACGATAAGGACGACGCCGAGGCGGGTATATCGCGATTCCTTGCCCGCAACCCGGAGACATGCTATGTCGCGGAACAGGATGGCGTCATCATAGGCGTGATAATGGCCGGGCATGATGGGCGGCGCGGGTTTATATACCATACCGCGGTGGACGCATCCCACAGGCGGAAAGGCGTAGGTAAGACGCTGGCGGACGCCGCGCTAACCGCTCTTAAGCGTGAAGGTATCAACAAGGCCGCGATGGTTGTGTTCGGCAAGAACGATATCGGCAATGCGTTCTGGGAGCGTCTGGGCTTCACGGCGCGGACGGATATCGTATATCGCAATAAAGCGCTGGTCGAGATGGAGCGGATCGATACATGACTTGCGCGTATATCGTCGACCGCGCGATGAATAGCTCGGTTCTTCCGCGCGCAGCCGCTTTATCGCCATGATA
Organism: Oscillospiraceae bacterium; assembly: GCA_031255415.1. Lineage (GTDB taxonomy): Bacteria > Bacillota > Clostridia > Christensenellales > Aristaeellaceae > BNUH01. The sequence goes on along the minus strand of JAIRSO010000031.1, from coordinate 6,147 downwards.
AAGATCAATTGAGATGACGCCATGAACAACGGATACTGTTGCGGCGGCGTCCGGTACCCCGGACGCCGCCTGTATCGAAACACGACGCGGGCGCCCGCGTCATGATCGCGCGAGTGCAATTCTCACCACGACGCTTTCGCGGCCTCGTTGACGCACGCCTGATGCGCTTGATCCACCTTGTCCGTTCCATGGGTGCGACTGTTCAGGAAATGGATGCAGAATTGCCCGGCGAAACCGTTGTTGTTGATGCTTTGCCCGCCGTGGGGCATGCCGTTCATGGACGCGGCGTAAACCTTACCGCCATAGAGCATGAGGATGGGTCTACGCGCCCACGACCATACCCCGCCGTAGCATTGCTTCATCGTTTCGGTGTCCGCTTTGGTCAGCGGCTCCGCGTCCAGATGGTTCGTGCCGTAGAGGCAGCGCGCGTTGAACGTCCGCCCCGAGCGAACGTCCTTGATCTTAAAGTCCGCGCCTCTGGGTATCGCGCTGGAGCCGCCCTTCTTCCAGTCCAGCTTGATGGTCGAGTATTTCGACGCGGAGGTGGTCTTTACCGTCGCGCTGGCGGCTACAGCGCTGGCGGGTACGTCGAACAGAATGCGGATCGTGCCCGGCCCGGCCACCCCGTCGACGCTCATTTGTTTGGCTTTCTGGAACGCCTTGACCGCCGCGACGGTCTTTTCGCCATAAATCCCGTCGCAGTTATCCTTATAGTATCCCGCTATTTTTAGCGCCTTCTGCAGTTTGGTCACGTCCGCTCCGCGCTCGCCCTCCTTGGTCGGCGAGGGAGGGCTGCCCAGGTCGGATATACTGCCTGGCACGCTCTGCGTCGATGCTTTTATAGCGGACGCCGTCGTTACCTTTACATAATCTTTGGAGACGTATCCTATAATTACTCCATATTTGACGTGCAGCCAGCCCGACGTGCCGCCGTCCAGTATCTCCATCTTTTGCCCGGCCTTGACGGACTTCTGCCCGTCGGATTCCTTGGACGGTTTTGTGCGGATGATAACGTTCTCCACGGCGACGGCGTACTTCTCTTGGGCGAGCGCGGAGACGGCGCCTAGCGTCGCGGCTATTATCAATGCCGCCGCCGCGATCATTGCCGCGGCTTTATATCGTGTGCATACCACTGTTCGTCGTACCTCCTGTCGCAGGGTTTGCAGTCTAACTATGACTACTTGTTGTTAATATATTACGAGACTATTAATTTGTCAAGAGGGTTTGAAGAAATTTACAAATTGGAAGCGCGGACTGGACGCGCTTGCCCGGCGCGCGGGTATGCTGTATAATACCGCTGGCATAGTTTAACAAGATGGGGAGGTCGGCGCATGTTCTTCCGTCCAAACGATACCATCCTCTTTCAGGGCGATAGCGTAACCGACTGCGGGCGATCCAGGCAGGACGATAACTACCTAGGCTCCGGATACCCGGCGATCATCAAGTCGTATCTTGACGCGGAGCGCCCCGAGTTTGGGATTCGCGTGGTCAATCGCGGCGTGAGCGGCGACCGCGCCAAAGACCTGGCTTCGCGCTGGGACAACGACTGCGTCGCCGTCAATCCGGACATAATCAGCATACTGATAGGCATAAACGACACGTGGCGGCGCTACGACTCCAACGATCCGACGGGCGTGGACTCGTTCGCGCGGACGTACCGCGGACTGCTCGAGCGCGCCAAAACCCAAACGAAAGCGCGCTCGATAATCCTTATGGATCCGTTCGTGCTGCCAACGCCGGAGGATCGGCGCGAGTGGAGGGTGGATCTCGATCCGCGCATCAACGCTGTGCGCGACCTCGCGCGGGAATATAAGGCCGTGTACGTGCCGCTGGACGCGTTGTTCGCGCGCGCGTCGATCAAGCTGGGATGCGCCGCGCTGGCGGCGGACGGCGTGCACCCAACGCCCGTCGGGCACGCGCTCATCGCCAGGCAGTGGATAAAAGCGGTCAGGCTCTGGGCGATACATTAAAGGAGCCGCGCCGCGCGCCTCGAACAGTTATAATGAAGGAGTGTCGTACATGCTCAAGGCCATCAACGCCTGGTCCCTTCCCAACGGATTAACGCCGCTTGAGCAGTTGAGCGCGGCGAAGGCAGCGGGTTTCGAGGCGTTCGAGCCGGTGCTGAATCTCTCCGGCCCGTTGAGCGTCGAGTCGGACGAGGATGAATGGAAACGCTTCAGGGAGTCGGCCATCGCCCAAGGCGTAACGCTGACCAGCCTGGCTACGGGAATATACTGGCAGTATCCATTCACATCCTCCGATCCGAGCGTCCGCGCGAAGTCGATCGAGACCGCCCGGTATCAACTGCGCGCCGCGAATTGGCTGGGCGTGGAGACCATACTCGTCGTGCCGGGCAACAACGTTCCAGATAAGGACGGCTCTATCGAGCCATACGATACCGTATACAACCGCGCGCTGGACGCGGTGAAGTCGCTCGTTCCGCTGGCGGAGGAGCTGGGCGTGACCATCGGCATAGAGAACGTATGGAACAACTTCCTGCTCACGCCGCTGGAAATGTCCAACTTCATCGATTCAACCGGCTCTAAGCGTGTCGGCGCGTACCTGGACGTGGGCAACATGATCCTGTTCGGATATCCGCAGCAGTGGATCGATACGCTGGGGCGGCGTATAGCGTGCGTGCATATAAAGGATTTCAAGCGTTCGACAGGCAATTTCGACGGGTTCGGCGATCTGCTGACAGGAGACGTGGACTTTCCCGCCGTGATGCGCTCGCTGCGGAAAATAGGTTACGACGGCGGCTTGATCGTGGAAAAGGGCGCGTACTCGCGGCACGCTGCAGCCAGCGCGCGTAACGCGTCGAACGCGATGGATTGGATAATGGGGAGGAAGGCGTAATGATCCGCGTAGGACTGGTGGGAGTAGGCGCGATGGGTCGGGGGCATCTGGAGGTATACATCCGGCTGATGGAAGAGGATCCGAGTATCAAGCTTACCGCGCTATGCGATGTTGATCCGAAACGGTTCGAGGCGCGTGAGGGCAATCTCAACATCGAGGGCGTGGGCAAGGATCAGATAGACTTCTCGCGGTTCCATCTGTACGCGGACATGGACGCGATGCTGGATCAGGAACCGCTGGACATGGTCGATCTGGTTATACCGACATATCTGCACGCGCCTTACGCTGAAAAGGCGCTGGACAGGGGGCTTCACGTATTCTGCGAGAAACCCATGTCGTTAACGCCCGAACAGTGCCAGAGGATGATCGACGCGCGGAACCGCTCCGGCAAGCTGCTCATGATCGGGCAGTGCCTGCGCTTCTGGCCCGCGTATGAGAAACTGAAGGAGACTGTCGAAAACGGTTCGCTGGGCAAACCGACCGCCGGATACTACGCGCGTTACGGAGGCACGCCGCGCGGCTCGTTTGAGGATTGGTATCTGGACGAGACGCGCTCGGGCGGGTGCCTGCTGGATCAGCATATCCACGATGTGGATATGGTCAACTGGCTGTTCGGACTGCCCGAAGCCGTATCAACCCGAGGCGTGAACGCCAACCCCGGCGCGGGCATAGACGCGCTGTCAACCATATACCGCTATCCTGGCATGAGCGTCGCGACAGAGGACGATTGGTCATTGAACGGCAAGGACATGAAGTTCCAGATGCGCTTCCGCCAAAACTTCGAGCGCGGCGCGGTTGTGTTTGAGGACAACAAGCTTACCGTATATCCCAATGGCGAATCGTCATACGTCCCGGATCTGCCCGCCGATAATGGTTATTACCGCGAACTGCGGTACTTCCTCGACCGGATCGGCGACGGCGAGCCTATCGCCACCGCGCCGCTGGAGAGCACGCGCGACACCATCCGCATAGCTGTAGCGGAGCGCGAGTCAGCGCGGTTGGACGGCGAGTGGGTACCCGTCAAATAGGGTATATCGCGCAAGCGTATCGTTAGAGTATGTCTTAGGAGTATAACTATGGAACGTTTCGCCTGGAGGGCGCGGGTGCTGCCCGGCATGGTCGATGAATATGTCCGGCGGCACAAAGAGATATGGCCCGAGATGACCGAGGTTCTGCGCCGCGCGGGTATTGCCAACTACACGATATGGCGCTCCGGCGTTGATCTGTTTGGTTACTATGAATGCCGAAACGTCGAGGAAGCGGCGCGCGTTCAGGCGGAGTCCCCCGTTGTGGATCGCTGGAACGAGTACATGAAGGACGTTATGGTAATGGAGCTTGATCCCGATACGGGCGCGCAGACGCTGCTGGAACAGGTGTTCCTGCACGAGTAGCGCGATGGAGTGGAAACTGAATCACGGCATAGTACGGTTGCCCGCGTTCTTCCCGGACGGAACGCGGGCGGTCGTGCGTTGCGTCGATTCCCTCGATTTAGAGGACTCGCGCGTGCCGGGGCTAGTCGTCAACACGTATCACCTTATGACGCACCCCGGCGTGTCGGTGGTCAAGGCGATAGGCGGCGCGCACGCGCTGATGGGCTGGAACCGCCCGATACTCACGGATTCCGGCGGGTTCCAAGTATTCTCTCTTATTAAGGAGAATCCTAAGCGCGGCACGGTGCGTCCGGACGGGGCGCGGTTCAGGCGCGAGGACGGGAGCGCGGTGAACCTCACGCCGGAGTCGTGCGTGCGCATGCAGTTCGCGTTAGGCGCGGACGCGATGATGTGCCTCGACGAGTGCACCGACCTGGAGGCTTCGCGCGGCGAGTGCGAGCGCGCGGTGGAGCGAACGGTCAAATGGGCAAGGATGTGCCGCGAGGAATTAGATCGGCAGGTTGGACACAGGCGCGGGGAGCGTCCGATGCTGCTGGCAATCGTGCAGGGGGGCGCGTACCCCGATCTGCGCGGGCAGTGCGCGGACGCGTTGAAATCGATGCGTTTTGATGGCTACGGTTTCGGGGGCTGGCCGCTGGACGGGGGCGGCAGGCTGGATACCGATATACTGCGCGCGACCGCCGACTCGATGCCGGAGGGTCTGCCCAAGTACGCGATGGGTATAGGGATGCCGGAGGCTATCGCGGCGTGCGTCGATATGGGATACAATCTATTCGACTGCGTGGTGCCCTCGCGCGAGGCGCGGCACAACCGCCTGTATATATTCAACGAGAAGTTCGACAGTGTTAGCGATATAGACCCTCGCGCGGACGGATTCTATCGGCGGTTGTATCCTCTTGACGAGGAATATTGGCGCGATCCGCGTCCGCTGTCGAAGCTGTGCGATTGTTTATGCTGCCGGCGTTATTCGCGCGCGTATCTCAGCCACCTGTACCGGATCGGCGATCCTTTGGCGTATCGGCTGGGCACGATGCATAATCTGCGCTTTTATACGCGTCTGATGGAGCTTCTGCGCGGCGATGGATGACGGAGCGGATGGTTATACCCCGTCGTCCAAGTACGCGTGCGTTTATCCGCCGTGCGTGGAGCGTATCGCGGCGGAGGAGGGGCGCAGGCACAAGAGCGCCCGCGACCGTGATCGCGCCGTAAGGAATCGGCTGTATCAGATAACGGGCGCGTACTCGCGGACAGGCCAGGCGGCGCGGCAGTTCGAGCGCGGTTTGGAGGATAGACTGCGCGCGCTGGACGATTCCGATCCTATCGAATGGTGCGCGGACAGTCTGCGCGCGCACGCGTCAACGCGCGAGAGGCTGGGCGTTCTTGTCGAGTTTTATGGGTTTATCGGGAGCGTATGTTCGCGCGCGTCTACTATCGCCGATTACGGATGCGGGCTGAACCCGTTCGCGCTGCCGTTATGGAAACCCGCCGGACTGACGCGATGCGACGCGTACGACGCGGACACGCGATCAATCGGTTACGCTAACGCGTTATTCCGGCGCATGGGATTGCCGGAGTCTGCGCGCGCTTGCGATCTCGCGGTCGATACCCCGCGCGGCGTGACGGACGCGGCGCTGTTATTGAAACTCCTGCCCGTGCTCGATATGCAGATAAGCGGGCGGGGCATAGAGTTGCTTCGACAGATAGCCTCGCCCGTCAAGATAGTATCGTTTCCGTTGTCGGGGTTATCGGGCACGGAGCGCGCGCGGCGGATCGGAGGCACCGCGGCGCGATTCGAGCGCGACGCGGCGGAATCCGGCATAATGATCAGCGAGTCGCGGCGCGTCGGCACGGAGATGGTGTATGTAATCGCGGATTAAACTAATCGAGCAAATCCCCTTGA
>JAIRSO010000099.1 GCA_031255415.1 Oscillospiraceae bacterium | reverse complement strand
CTCCTGATGTACCACGGCTCCGCTATCCCCAGCGACTGGCTGAACAGATCCGTCAGCCCGCTTATCCTCGTCTCCATGCCTCTATCTTACCACTTTTACGACTTTGGGAGTAGAACCATTTTTTGCCAGCATGATCGGCGGCTCGAGCGCGCATCCTATCCACGCGGGAGGTGCGGACAATGAAACCAAAGCGCGAATTCTCGATATTCGACGACCCCTACTACAACCTTGCGGCTGTGGCGTCGGCGACGGATTACACGGGCATTTCGCCCAGCGCGATAGTAACTCCCGGACAAGCCGCCGCTCTAGCCGCGCTGTACGCCGCGCGGCAGCCGGTTAAACCGCCTGTGGATTGATCGGCCTCGCGGCTGAACGCGGCGGGGGCGGAACAATTAACCGTCCCCGTCGCCCTTATCCAAACCGATATTCTCCCTAATCAAACAATCCTTTATAACACGCGTCCAGCAGCGCGCCGGACGGATCGCTGCCATGCTCCCAGTAGAACAACCCGCGATACCCGCGCGACTTCACATATTCGCACTTGCGCGCTATCGACTCGGGATCGTCATACGATATGAACGTGCCGCCGTTGAACAGATACGGAGCCTTCGCCTCGTCGTCCCAGCGCCGGACATAACCGCCCTTATCGATATACAATTCTGCCAGCTCTGCGTAGCCCGGACCGTAGCCGCCGCCTTTAGGAGTCAGTTGCAGATACCCTCCGTTGAAATCCGGCACGTTCTCCCACTTTCGCGAGTAGAACGCCGCGCCCATCACCAGTTTGGACTTCGGCGCGCCATACGCCTCGAACAGCCTCATCGCCTGATCGCAGCTGTTGCGGAAGTAATCGCCCGTCGATGAGAACAGATTGGTATGATGCCCGCTAAGCGCGTGGAACCCGCACTTCAGATCGTAGGTCATCAGGTTGATGAAGTCCAGTATACCGCTAACGGCGGGGATATCGACGGACTCGCAGTAGTACGCGTCCGCTCCAGCCGCGATCGTGAGCAGTTTGCCATGACCGATAGCGGCGCGCGTCTCGCTAAGGAACGCGGTGAAGTTGGGCTTATCAGCGGCGGTCGCCGCCACTCCGTTGGACGGCACGCACGGATACTCCCAGTCGAAGTCAACGCCGTCAAAGCCGTATTCGTTCAGGAACGCCGCGCAGTTGCGCGCGGACTTTCGCCGCAGTTCTGGGTCGGCGGCGCACACCGTGAACGCGTCCGGCTGCGCGGGTATGATGGACGCGATAATCTTTAGGTTGGGATTCTGCGCGCGCAGTTCGCCGAACCTAGAGTGCAAAGGGTGATCGCAGGAGTAGCCGCCCTGGTTGTCGATCTTCGCGAACGCTATGTTAAGATGGGTCAAGCGCTTCGCGTCCGAGGGTGTGATAACGCTCCTGCCTGTGGCGTAGGCTAGCAGTATATCCGTTTGCATGTGCCTCGCGTCCTTTCGTTCCATTATAGGCGTTGTTATGTCCGGGCGTTTCCTTTACGGGTGATGTACCGCCCGGACGTTTCCTTTACGGGTGATGTACCGCCCGGTTGTTTCCTTTACGGGTGACGCACCGCCCGGCTACTCACTTTACGAGTATTGTAATGCCCGGGCGTTTCCATTATGACTACTGCGCCGCCTGGGTCTTTTCCTCAAGCAGTTTCTCCATCTTGCGCTTGACTCGCTGCAGCGCGTTGTCGATCGACTTCACATGTCTTGACAGATCGTGGGCTATCTGCTGGTAACTGCGCCCGTCCAGATACGCCAACAAAACCTCTTGCTCCAGCCTGGAGAGCATCGTGCCTATCTGCCCTTCCATTTTAGAAAATTCCTCGCGGCCTATCACCAGGTCTTCCGGGTTCGTCACGCGCACCTCCGTGATAAGATCGAGCAGCGTGCGATCCGACTCCTCGTCGAACACGGGCTTGTTCAGCGAGATATACGAGTTCAGAGGGATATGTTTCTGGCGCGTGGCGGTCTTTATAGCCGTGATGATCTGCCGCGTCACGCATAACTCCGCGAAAGCGCGGAACGTGGACAGCTTGTTCGGCCGGTAGTCGCGAACCGCCTTGAACAGGCCGATCATCCCCTCCTGGACGATGTCCTCGTGGCTCGCGCCGATCAAGAAGTAGCTGCGCGCCTTGGAGCGCACGAAGTTCTTGTACTTGCCCAGCAGGTATTCGAGCGCCGGCTCGTCGTTCTGCTGCGCCAGCAGCGCGATATCTTCATCCGCGCGATTCTCGAACGCGCTGTCGTACAATACGAACGAGCCGCCGAACAGGCTGTCGGAGGCGTTGTCGGGCACGCCTGCGGTCACGCCGCCGGAGTCGAGGGCCGCGCCGGACGTCAACGGTTCGGCCTGATAGGATTCCTTCGTATTGTACACAGGATCACTCCCCCCTGCGCAGCTTTTCCAGCGCCGCCTGCTGTTCCGGCGGCAGACGCTGGTATATAGGGTACGACTTTACGCCCCGTACAGACGGAGCGGCAATAGCGGCGCGCTGTCTGGCTCTGCTCTGATCTATTGCGAGAATCAACTCGCGCGCGGGTATCCTAGACGCGCCGCGACCGAACGCTATCGTCTGGATAACCGAATCGCTGGTGGCTACGCGCAGTTCGCGATGCCGAGGCGCGCAGTCCACCGCGCGCTCGATATACTGGTCGGCGGTCTCCCCGGCGCGGGTGAACACCACCGTCAACGATCCGGATTTTTCTTCCGATCGCATGAGCCTATCGCCGCGTGTCGCGTCGAACACCAACGTCACCTCGATACCCTCGAACGCGGCGTACTCGCTCAATCGATTGGCCAGCCGCTCCCGCGCCTGATCAATCGTCCAGCCTTCCTTGCGCACCCGCGCCCACTGTCCGATCACGTTGTAGCCGTCCACCAGCAGCAGCGGAGTCATACTCCTCGCCGCCGCGTTACCTCGTATAATAATATTCCCGCCGCGACGGACGCGTTGAGACTCTCGGTGCGTCCGCGTATAGGCAGAGCGACACGCTTGTCGGATTTTTCCAGCACAAGCCGCGACACGCCCTCGCCCTCCGAGCCTATGACCAGCGCGACCGGGCCGCTGAGATCCGCCGCAGCGTAATCCTCGCCGCCGGTGTGCGCCGCGAGTATCCATAATCCCTGTTCCTTAAGTTCAGCCAGCGTGCGCGATATGTTGACCACCCGCGCGACGGGCAGATGCTCCACCGCTCCAGCGGACGCTTTAACAGCCGACGCGGTCAGACCAGCCGCGCGGCGATCCGGGATGATCACGCCATGCGCGCCCGCGCACTCCGCGCTGCGGATAATAGCGCCCAGGTTATGCGGATCGGTAACGCCGTCCAGTATGATTACCAGCGGTTCCTCGCCGCGTTCCGCGGCTCTGGCGAGTATATCCTCTACTGAAGAGTACTTGTACGCCGAGGCTATCGCCACTAAACCTTGATGCGCGGGGCTTAGCCGCTCCAGCGCGGCGCGATCCACTTCGTGGACGGGCACGCCCCTCTCGCGAGCCATCGCCACGATCTCGCGCGCGGAGCCTGACAGGTCACCCTTTGCTGCCATTAGTTTCTCTAAGTCGCGTCCGGCGCGCAGCGCTTCGCGGATGGGGTTGCGTCCGGCGAGGATATTGGCGGCGTTCGGCGTTGATTCGGACTCGAGAAGCGCGGACGGCTCAACCCGGCGAGGTTCGCGGGGAGGACGTTGTTCGCGAGGCGGACGCGACTCGCGTGACGGATACTGTTCGCGAGGCGGACGCGACTCGCGGGGTGGATACTGTTCGCGGGGCGGACGCGACTCGCGGGGTGGATACTGTTCGCGAGGTGGACGCGACTCGCGGGGTGGATACTGTTCGCGAGGTGGACGCGACTCGCGTGACGGATACTGTTCGCGAGGCGGACGCGACTCGCGAGGCACAAACGGTTCACGCCGCTGACGCGGTTCGATCGCGCGCGAGGATGCGGGAGGCCGCTTGCCGTATACTGGCCTGCCAGCCGGTTCGACCGACGGTTTAACATTGGACGGCCTGTCCTGGCGCTGACCGTTTCGATCGATTACCCGGACGCTGTTACGGTCGCTGTATCGGCTGAACGCGCCGCCGAGGTTCGATCCGCGCTGTTGCGAACGGCTCCCGCTCCGCGATTGATACGAGTCGCGGTTGCCGTCCCGCGATTGAGTCTCGCCGCGATAGCCGCGCGGTTTATATGGCGCGCGGCTGCCGCCGCCCGCCTGGTTGGATTTAGTGCGCGGTTTGTCGTCGCGTCCGTCTGGCATATGCCCTCCATGCCGGACGGTCGT
>JAIRSO010000075.1 GCA_031255415.1 Oscillospiraceae bacterium | reverse complement strand
GTATCATATTTAAAGCGGTACTGGCCGTTGGCTTTGGCGGCGCTGACCGCGCTGACGGGCGAAGCGGTATGCGATTTATTGCAGCCGTCGCTGCTGGCGAGGCTGATTGATCAGGGTATAATTCCGCGCGACGAAGCCGTGGTCACTTCGCTGGCGCTTCGAATGCTGTTGGTGACGCTCGCGGGGATGGTCATGGCGATCGCGCGCTCGTCGCTATCCAGCCACGCGTCGCAGCGTTACGGACGCGACCTAAGGCTTAGTTTATATAAGAAAATACAATCGATGTCGCTGGAGGGCGTGGATCGATTCGAGCGCGCGTCGCTGGTCACGCGCCTAACCAACGACGTCGCGCAGATGCAGGGCTTCCTCAACGGCATGATGCGCTTCTTCATGCGCGCGCCGATACTGTGCGTGGGCGGCATTGTGATGGCTGTGATAAGCTCGCCGCGCATGTCCGTCGTGTTATGGGCGGCGCTGCCGATCGCGGCCGTGATTGTCGCGGCGAGTACGAAGATCGGCTATCCATTCTTCTACAAGGTGCAGGAGGCGCTGGATCGGCTGAACTCCGCCGTGCGCGGATACCTGTCCGGCGTGCGCGTAGTCAAGGCGTTCAACCGCTTCGCGCTGGAAAAGGATCGCTTCGAGGCGGGCAACGCTTCGCTGACGGACGCGTCTCGCTCCGCCGCGCAGGTGCTGGCGTTCTTCGGCCCGGCTGTGTCGCTGACGCTCAACTTAGGCGTGGCGGGGGTGATATGGGTCGGCGGGCTGTACCGCGAGGACTTGGGCAAGATGGTCGCGTTCATCAACTACATGAACCAGATATTATTCTCGATGTCGATGTTCGCCAATATATTCAATCAGCTCGTGCGCGCGCTGGTGTCCGGGAGGCGCATCGAGGCGATACTCGCGGCTCCGGACGGGATGGATACCTCCGGCTCGATTGTGCCGCCAGCCGTTAAGGACGGGCTGGCGTTCGACCGCGTCACGTTCCAGTATCCCGGATCGACCGCGTCGGCTCTGCGCGATATCAGCTTTAGCATATCAAGAGGCCAGACGCTGGGCGTGACGGGCATGACTGGATCGGGCAAGACCACCCTGGTCAACCTGATCCCGCGCTTCTACGACGCGACAAGCGGCGCGATACTGCTCGACGGCACGGATATACGGCGGCTTGATATAACAGCTCTGCGCTCCCGCGTGGGCATGGCGCCGCAGGTGACGCAGCTGTTCACGGGCACGATCGGCGAAAATGTGCGCTACGGCAAGTCGGACGCGACCGACGATGAGGTTTGGCTCGCGCTCGACGACGCGCAGGCGGGCGATTTCGTCCGAGCCATGCCGGACGGGCTGGACGCGAAACTGGGCCGGGGCGGCATGAACCTCTCTGGCGGACAGAAACAACGCGTCGCTATAGCCCGCGCGCTGATCCGCCGCCCGGATATATTGATACTGGACGACAGCGCCAGCGCGCTGGACGTTAATACGGAAACAGCCCTGCGCGGCGCTCTCGCGCGCACGATAAAGGACAGCGTTTGCGTAATGATATCCCAGCGCGTGAGCACGGTGCGCGCGTGCGACCGCATACTCGTTATGGATCAAGGCGAGATAGCGGGCCTGGGCATGCACGACGAACTCCTGCGCGAGTGCGAGATATACCGCGATATTGTGAATTCACAGATAGGCTTGCCCGCGTAGCGCGCCTATCCCGCGCCGCTTCCCGGCAAGGAGGTTTGATATATGGCCCAGCAGAACCGCCCGCCCTCCGACTTCGTGCCGCCGCCGATCATGGGCGCAAACCGCCAAGGCCGCATGCCCGGCATGGGTCGAGTCCCCGGAGTCAAGCCCAAGAACATGAAGCGGACTCTGCTGAGGCTGTGGGCGTATTTCAAGACGGAACGCCTGTGGCTAGCGGCGGTGTTCGCGCTGGAGACGCTGCGCGCCGCGACCACCCTGCTCGCGCCATACTGGATAGGCAGGGGTATCGACGCGGCGGGACTTATAGATATTAACGGAATGCATCCGGTGCTGATAATCGCGGGTCTGCTGGTAATCGCTTACGCGGTGGGCAACGTCAGCCAGATGCTCACCAGTTACATCATGGCGGCGGTATCCCAGCGTACCGTCAAGCTATTGCGATCCGGACTGTTCGACCATATGCAACGCCTGCCCGTGTCGTACTTCGATACCCATGCCCACGGCGATATCATGTCGCGCGTCACCAACGATATCGATAACGTCAGCTCCACCATATCCACATCGACCAGCCAGCTGATGGGCTTGGTGCTATCGCTGATCGGCTCGCTGTTCATGATGCTGTCGATCTCGCCGCTGATGACCCTCGCCCTGCTCGTTCCGTCCGCGCTGGCTCTGCTGCTCACCCGCACGATCACCACCCGCACGCGCCCGCTGTTCAGCAGGCAGCAGGCCGCGCTGGGCGGCATGATGGGTCAATTGGAAGAGAGCGTCTCCGGCCTAGCGGTGGTGCACGCGTTCAACCGCGAGGCCGAGTCGATCGAGGACTTCGATATCCGCAACCGCGAATATTTCCGCTCGTCGTTATCCGCTATGGTGTGGTCGGGGCTTATGATGCCGCTGATGAACGTCATCAACAACCTTAGCCTCACGTTCATCGCTTACGCGGGGAGCACTCTCGCGCTTAGCGGAATGATATCGATCGGGGTGATCGCGTCGTTCGTCACATACTCGCGGCAGTTCATCAGGCCGCTCAACGACGTGGCGAATATATACAACACCCTGCAGACCGCCGTCGCCGGAGCGGAGCGCGTCTTTGAGATGTTCGACGAGGCGGAGGAAACGCCGGACGCGCCGGACGCGGCTACGCTAGAACGCGCGGACGGCGAGGTATCATTCAAGAACGTCGTATTCGGTTATAACCCGAACGCGCCGGTCATACAGGACGTGTCGTTCGACGTTCCGGCGGGATCGTCCATCGCGCTGGTGGGGCGCACGGGCGCGGGCAAGACCACGCTGGTCAACCTGCTCGCGCGATTCTACGAATTGACCGGAGGCTCCATCACGATAGACGGGATCGACGTGAGGCGATACACCCGCTCGAGTCTGCGCCGCGCGTTCGGCATAGTGCTGCAGGACACCGTGCTGTTCGAGGGAAGCGTGCTGGACAATATCCGTTACGGCAACCCGGACGCGAGCGAGGACGAGTGCGCGCAGGCCGCGCGGCGCGCCGAAGCCGATCCATTCATACGCCGCCTACCGGAAGGCTATAACACGATGCTGACCGAGAGCGGAGGGAATCTATCCGCCGGGCAAAGGCAGTTGCTGGCGATAGCGCGCGCGATACTGGCGGATTGCCCGATCCTCATACTGGACGAGGCGACCAGCAGCGTGGACACGCGCACCGAACAGCGCATCCAAAGGGCGATGCTGGAATTGATGCGGGGGCGCACTACATTCCTGATAGCGCATCGGCTTTCGACAATACGCGACGCGAACCGCATACTGGTGCTGGATCAAGGCAGGATTGTCGAGCAGGGGACTCATGATCAGTTGCTGGCGGCGGGCGGAGTGTACGCCGGGATGTGGAACAGCCAGGCGGCGAATCTGGCGACATGAACCTTAGGCGTATCGTCCGTCACGCTAGCGTTTAATCAGGCAAAGACCGACCTCGCCGTCCGTATCATCGAGCCAGACGCGTCCTCGTCGTCGAACCACCGTATGCCCTCTACCCTGCGGAACCAAGTCGCCTGGCGCTTCGCGTACTGGCGGGTGCGAATCTCTATCGCTTCAGCGAGTTTATCGCGGGTCCAGCCTTCCGCGATGGCGCGCGCTGTCTCTTTGTACCCTATCGCTTGCATGGATTGAGCGTCCGGCGGCAGTCCGCATCGAAGCAGAAACTTTACTTCATCTATTAATCCAGCGTCCAGCATCGACCGTGCGCGCAGGCGTATACGCTTGAGAAGTACCTCGCGCGGCACTTCTATGCCCATGATAAGCATATCGAACCGATCCTCCGCGGTATCGCGCCACGAGGACATAGGCGCGCCCGTCGCGGCGGATATCTCTATGGCGCGGATCGCGCGCCGTCTGTCTCCTATCGGCAGCCGAGCCGCCGTCAACGGATCAACGCTTGCCAGCCTCCCGCGCAGTTCATCATTATCCAGCCGCTCCAACTCTTCGCGAAATATTGGATCGGCGGCGGTCTCCGCGAAGCGCATCGGCCTGCGTATCGCGGACAGATACAGCCCTGTTCCGCCGACCAGCACGGGCAGCCCGCCCCTTGACAATATCCCATCGATAACAGCCAGCGTATCCCGCGCGTACTCCGCGACGGAGTAAGGCATATCCGGCGGCACATATGCCAGCGCGTGATGAGGTATCCCCTGCCAGCGCGGCGGATCGAGTCTAGCCGTGCCTACGCGCATGCCTTGATATACCTGCATCGCGTCCATCGAGACGGCCTCGCCGTTCATCTCGCGGCACAATCTTATAGCCGCGCCGGACTTGCCCGACGCGGTAGGCCCTACCACCGCAATCACCCTAGGTTTCGTTTCGCTCATACGATCCTCTTGAATCGCCGATCGAGATCCTTCTTCTCCACCGCTACGCATATAGGCCTGCCGTGCGGGCATGTCGGCATGGTGTGGGTTTTAGCCAGCGCGTCAAGCAGTCCGGATATCTGGTTATGCGTTAACGGATCGCCGCCCTTGATCGCCTTCTTGCACGCGAGCGTGATGAGCGCGTCGCGGCGTTTCTTCGCGGTCGGAAGCTCCGCGAATTCGTCGAGCGCGTCTATCACCGCGCGGATCAACTCCGGGGCTGGCGCGCCCATCACCATCGGCACAGAGTTCACGCGAACCGCGCGATCCCCGAACGGCTCGATTATGAATCCCGCTTCCTCGACAAAGGACGCGTTCGCCTTGATCAACGCGGCTTCGCGGTGGGATAACTCGACGGTCAGCGGCGCGAGCATCGGCTGGGTCGCGTTGTCCGTATCCAGCGCCGCCATGAATTTATCGAATAGGAATCGCTCGTGCGCCGCGTGCTGATCGATCATGTAGAGCGTCTCGCCTTGCTCGACGATGATGTATTGATTGAACGCCGCGCCGTGTACGCGGAAGAGGCTAGCGG
>JAIRSO010000074.1 GCA_031255415.1 Oscillospiraceae bacterium | reverse complement strand
GCTCTTTCTATTTGTAATTATAGTAGCCGCCTGGCAGGGATTACAAGCGAAATCGCTTTTAATTTGTCATCGTCCGCTTGTGCCATATTTAAATAACAACCTTAGTTAGTTTGGGGGGGAGCGGAAAGAAACGCGTGCCGGCGCTTCGCCGCAGCGGCAGGGAAACGACCTTCAGCGGCGTTATATAACGCGAAGGGAGGGCTGCCGCATGACGATCAAGCAGATCGCGGATTCGCTGAGCGTGTCCACGGCTACGGTATCCAACGTCATCCACGGGCACCTGGGTAAGATGTCGCCCGACACCGCTCAGGCGATTCGCGAGAAGTTGGAGCATTACCAGTATATCCCCAATATGAGCGCGCGGATGCTCGCCAAAGGCGACAGCGAGATCGTCGCCGTCATCACCAATTACCCAAACCGCGAGGAGAAACTCGCGCTGCAGGATCCGTTCGTAAGCGAGATGATCGGCGCGCTGGAGAACGCCATCCGCTCGCGCGGGTATGTCACGCTGCTGTACGCCGCGCAGAACGCCGCCGAGATCCATCATATCGCGCAGACGTGGAACACCGTCGGCATGGTCATACTGGGCCTGCAGGCTAATCAATGCCGAGAACTCATGCAGACGACGAAAAAACCTACCATGTTCATCGATTGCTATTTTGACGAGGGCGATCGTTTCAACAACATCGGCCTGGACGATCGCGGCGGCATGCGCTTGCTGACGGAATACCTCATCGGCCTTGGGCACCGCGATATACTGTTTATCGGCGACCAGCCTACGCTGTGGGGCCTAGACGTGCATCGGCTGCAAGGCCATATGCAGGCGGTGGCTGCCGCTGGCGTCCAGTGGAAAGACGATAGATATACCCATATCTCCAAAGACCGCAAGAAACGGCAGGACGATTACGTCCGCCTGACCGGGCGGCTCGCTAAACATATCGAAACCGCTTGGATGTTCACCTCCGACTATTACGCTGTTGAGGCCATCAACTACCTGACGGATCACGGCTATCGCGTGCCGAAGGATATATCCATCACGGGCTTTGACGATAACATACTCGCGCGCGTCGTGCGCCCGCGATTGACCACCGTGCATCAAAACGTGTCGAAGAAGGCCGAAGCCGCGGTCAAGGCGCTGTTCGACGTCATGGACGGCAAACTGGCGGAACCGTATGTCACCGCGCTTACTACGCGCATCATTAAAGGCCGGAGCGTGCGCGCAGCCGACTCATATAGCTGAATTCTACAAAACATGGGCGCTGTCATTTACCATTCTGTTGGTTATGCGCATAACATATTGCCGCATTTAGCCTCCCATGGTATTATATGGATGCTGCTTGCAGCGGAATACTCCTTACGTCCCAGGACGGCAAGGAGCTGTCCGCGAAGCAGCCGCCATTTACATAAGGATCGGACGGATCCAGCGCGCGGCGCGCTCTTGGAACCGGGATAATCCTGTTGGAATATGGTCTGTACGCATAGGCATCGCGCGTGAAGAATGAAAATAGAGAAGGAGGATCGGCCTATGAAAAAGGTTTTTACGATCGCGCTGGCGCTGATAACGCTGGCAAGCTTCCGTTGCAACGCGAGCGCGGAAGAGACGCCCGTTACAATCACGTTCTGGCACACATACGGCGACGCCGAAGCCCCCGTTATCGACGAGTTGATCGTCCCGATGTTCGAGGCGGTGAACCCCGGCCTAAAGGTTGAAGCCGTGCGCCAGAGCGGCGATTTCAACCAAATGCTCGTCGCCGCGCTGGGCGCCGGAGTCGTGCCGGACGCGGCGCGCGTGGACATCACCAAAACCAGCGCGTACGCGAAACTGGGCGGGATAGTCGCGATGGACGAGATCGAAGGCTTCGCCGCGCTGAAGGACGCGGTGCTCGAAGGCCCTCTGTCCACGAACCTGTGGAACGGCCGTTATTACGGTCTGCCTCTTAACACGAGTTGCAAAGCCGCCGTCGTCAACCTAGAACAAATGAGGGCGCTGGGCTTTAACGGAGCGCCAGCCACGATGGAGGAATTCATCGCGGCAGCAATGGAAAAAGCTCCCGGCGAGTACAAGCTCAGCGTCTCCGGCCTGGGGGACTGGGACATGTACCCCTACTTCTGGCTTTTCGGCGGCGCGCTTACGGACGAAGGTTTTACAAAAGCAAGCGGCTACCTGGATAGCGCGGCTAGCGTAGACGCGATAAAAGCAATACAACAGATGCACGACGGCGGCGTGTTCACCATCCGCGACGTGGACGGCACCCCCGACGCGTGGGACGGTATCAACTCGCAATACGCCATGTTCTTCGAAGGCCCATGGTACCCTTTCTCAGACTCGGTCGTGCCCGCCACGATCCCTTCCTATAACGGGCGCTCCGTGTCTATCGTGGGCGGCGAGAACATCGTTATCTTCTCCGGCAGTGATGAGAAGGAGGCCGCGTTCACATTCGCGCGGTTCATGCTGAGCGAGGAAGCCCAGCTAAAACTGCTCGAGGTAGGCGTGCTGCCGGCGCTGAAATCCTGCGTCGAAAGCGAAGCCGTGCGGAACGATCCCAAGTGGAGCGTTTACATGAATCAGCTTTCCAGCGCCAAAAGCCGCATCCTCACTCCTCAAGCGTCCACGGTCGAGCAGTTGTGGTCCGACGCAATGTCCATGATCTTCCTGGAAGGAGCGGACGTGTGGGAAACGCTTGCGATGACAGCCGCGGAAATCGACTACGAGCTGGCGAAGTAACGAGCGGGAATCAAGGGGACGGTAAAGCGCGCCGTCCCCCGTTTCCGCGTTTATGGGGAGGGACGCGGCATGGTGGCCATGGACGCGCGGGCGGCTGTGAAGCGCGCGCGGCTGTCGATCAGGCGCAAGCGGCTGCGCGGGCTCGCGATCGCCGCGCCTTTCGTTCTGCCGGGGTTTGCGTTGGCGTGCGTGTTCACGCTGTACCCGACGCTGTTCAATATCCGCGTAAGTTTATCCAGTTACCATATCGTCCAGCGCTCCATGACGTGGGTCGGGCTGGAGAATTTTACCGAGCTGTTCACGGATCGCGGCGGAAGGATATCGCTGGCGATCCGCAATAATTTCCTGTACGCTATCGTTACCACTCCGTTCATCCTGCTGTTCGGACTCGTCTTCGCCGTGATGATCAACAGCCTGAAACGATTCCGGGTATTCTTCCGCACCTGT
The DNA here is from genome assembly GCA_031255415.1 of Oscillospiraceae bacterium. Classification (GTDB taxonomy): domain Bacteria; phylum Bacillota; class Clostridia; order Christensenellales; family Aristaeellaceae; genus BNUH01. The sequence continues at coordinate 2,614 of JAIRSO010000074.1, read as the reverse complement.
TTTTACCTGCCGGTCATAACTAGCTGGGTCATCGTGGGCAACGTGTTCGCTTACATGTTCAATCCCGGCGGCGCAGGGCTTGTCAACTACGCGCTGGTGGATATACTGGGGATTATGGAGGATTACGTGCCGTGGCTTCAGCGGACATGGACGGCGAACGCGGTGATATGGATTCTTGGGATATGGAAGAATATCGGCTGGTCGATGATCGTCTATCTGGCGGGGCTGCAAGGCGTTCCGGCGGACTTGTACGAGGCTAGCGGCATCGAGGGCGCGGGTAGGGCGAGGCAGTTCATATCCATCACCGCGCCGATGCTGAAGAACACGACGTTCTATGTGCTGGTGAACATGATAATCGGGTCGTTCGGCGTGTTCGTTCAGGTATTGATGCTGACCGGGGGCAATCCGCGCGGCACGACCAGCGTTTTGCAATACCTGCTGTATGACAAATCGTTCAACCTGTTCGAGTTTGGGCAAGGCGCCGCTATCGGCGTTATTACCGCGATACTGGTCTTGATCACCACGATCGTAATGAACCGGGTGTTCCGGACGGAAGGAGGGCGGGTCGAATGAACAGGCGCGCGGGCAGGCTGGTTTTCATGTTGACGCTGATTACTTCAACCTTTGTTTTTATTGTGCCGTTCCTGTTCATGGTCGGCAACTCGTTCGAGGAGTTCAGCTATGTGCTGCCTAATCCGCCTCGGCTGCTGCCCAGCCGCGTCAGTTTCGCCGCGTACTCGCATGTGTTGTCGCAATCGGATCTGCCTCGCTCCGCGTTGAACAGCGTTATAATAACGTCGGCTGCCACGCTCTTTACGGCGCTGATTGCTTCGCTATCCGCTTATGGATTCGCGCGTATCGACTTCTGGGGGCGAGAGCCGCTGTTCCGCGTCTATCTGGCCGCGCTGATGATCCCCGGCTTTCTGGGTATCATCCCGCAGTTCCTGGTATTGCAGAGCATGGGCGCGTCGAGCAGCGGGCTGATCGGCACAAAGGCGGGGCTGGTGCTGCTGTACGTCGGCGCGGGGGTATGCGGGAATACGTTCTTCCTGCGCGGATATATGCAGGCGCTGCCCAAGGAGCTAGAAGAAGCCGTGCTGATCGACGGCGGCGGGCACATGACGACGTTCCTGCGCGTGATGCTGCCGCTGGCTCTGCCGTCCATCGGGACGCTGGCTATATTCTGCCTGCAAGGCACGTGGGAAGAATTCTTCTCCGCGAAAGTGATCCTGGGCGGGGTTCAGAAAAACATCACGCTGCCCGTAATGATCCAGTCGCTCAAAGGCGCGCACCTCACGCGCTGGGAATGGATATTCGCCGCGTCCATCCTTGCTCAAATACCTATGATCATCCTGTTTGGTTTTTTTCAAAAGCGATTCGTTGTAGCCGGGATCGCCGAAGGAGCGGTTAAGGGGTAGTGCGGCACTGATCTATATGCAATCGGTATTATTATGGCAGACGCGGCGATCCATTGACAATTTTTAGACGTACTGCAGCCGCTTGACAAATTAATTCAAATTGATTAAGCTTGATATAGTAATACCGCTTATACTTAAACGTACACAACGGAGGGAAGCTAATGCTGCAAGGCGTTGTTATCGGGGATATATCTAACTTCATCACCTTGCTTGACCCTGAGGGGCATCCGTTCTGCCTATGCGGAAAATGAGGTAAAAGATGAGCCTGATCACGGATTGGAATCCTAAGCAAGCGGCGTTGAGAGCCGATCTGGCAAGCGGGAGTGCTTTCATGACGCAATAAAGCTCTGCCTTGATCTGCACGGAAGCGTGCACGCCGCCGAGGTATCCAACATAGATACTCCAACGTTATTCGACGAGCTTTGGCAAGGACTCACGCGCGCGGGCTTTGAGACCATGCCGACAATCCGTGATGAAACGATCGCGTGGAGCATTTGGCATATCACACGCATTGAGGATATAACGGCTAACATCCTGGTAGCGGAGTCCTCGCAGGTTCTGGACGACGATTGGCTTGCCTCGCTAGGCGCAACCATCCGCGATACCGGCAACGCTATGTCCGACGACGAGATCCTCCAGTTGAGCAGCTCTCTCGATATGGACGCGCTTAGAGATTACCGCATAGAGGTAGGGAAGCGTACTCGAGGGATCGTATCAAATCTGTCCTTTGAGGACTTGAAACGAAAAGTAAAGCCGGACGGCATAAAGCGCATCCTCGCGGAGGGCGGCGTGACCGAGCATAAGGATTCGATATGGCTGCTCGACTTTTGGGGCAGGAAAAACATTGCGGGCATACTGCTTATGCCGTTTACGCGTCATCAGATTATACACGTCGCGGACTGTTTCAAATGGAAGGAGATAATCGCGGCAAAGCAGGCTCGACGCAAACAAGCGTGAGAATGATTGCGTTTCATAAAGCGCGGGTTACTCAAGCCTCTATGGATAGACGCGACGCAATCTTCGCGCGAGGGGCGTCAGGCTCGGCGATATAGAATAGGGAAATCCATACGGGATGGAGTATGATTTCGCAATTGTTCGCATGACCCGTCTCAATCTTCCGGCTTGTAAGCGGCTCGATACTGAATAGGCGATACGCCCGTTACCCTCTTAAACGCGCGGCTGAACGACGCTAGCGT
>JAIRSO010000082.1 GCA_031255415.1 Oscillospiraceae bacterium | reverse complement strand
ACCGCCGCACCCTACCCGCTACGGTCTCTCGCCGCCCGCAAACTGGTATGGATCAAGAGGCGGCGCGATATCCTCGCCCAGATAAGTATCCGGCACGTTGGGCAGCGCGAAGAACGCGTATTCAGCTAGCGCTTCAGCGTCCGTGTCGGGTTTGATCAACCCCAGTTCCCGCATCTCGATAATGTTTCTATACAGCGCGTCCCTGGCCCCGCTCACCGACGGTATGTACATGAAGTTATCTATCGCGGCATACGCGTACTCGCGCTTACCCTGCGCGCCGTTCGGGTTCCAGCCATTCTCCATCTGGATGTCGATAGCCAGCCGCCGATTCGCGTCAACCCACGCGCTGGCCTTTAGGATCGCGTTAACCACCCTCCCGATTTGATAAGGATACCGCTCCAGGCTAGCCGCGCTCACCCACACCATGCAGCAGTACTCGTCGCGCAGATACTCCGACACGCCGTAGTTGTATAAACTGACCGCGATTCCATCCTCGACCAGCGTGCTAGCCATCGGATCCTCCGTCACGATAGCGTCAACCGCTCCATTTTCCAGCACCAGCGGCAGCTCTGCGGCGGTGAATACGACAAACTCAACCTCGCTGTCCCGCGCCGTCACGCCTATCCCATAATGAGCCAGCACCCGCTGGGTGAGGATGTGCCCCGACGACGCTAACTGCGACACCCCGATACGTTTGCCTCGCAGATCTTCCAGCGCGCTGATCCCGCCTTCGGCACGACCCAGTATCTGGATGCACCCGGTGTGCAACCCCGCGACGGTCTTCACCTCCAGCCCGTTGTCGAGAGGCGCGAGCTTTTGCGCTAGTAGACCGTTGCCCACGTCAAGGTTGTTGGTCGCGAACAGCTCGTTCTGCGCCGTGTCGCTCTTGAAGAATGTGTAATCGACTCCCTCGACCAGACCCTCGGCCTCAAAGAATCCCAACTGCTTGGCTATGTGGAACGGTACGCCGCACAATCCCGTTCCGTACATAATTCTGACCGTGTAACGCTCCTCGCCGTTAATGGGATCGTCCGCCGCGACGGACTCCGCGACGGCTGTCGCACCAGCCGTAACCGTCAGGATCAACGCCAGCGCCATAGTTATCGCCTTCAAGATACCGCGGCGATGAGTCATAGAGCAACCCTCCTTTTGTTATACGCCATCTAGTAAAACATCGTTCGGCTTAAGCATACCGCCGCGTCTGCGCCGCACTAAAGAAAATACTCCGGCTGGCGCTTCTTGCCCGCGAATTGCAATATGCGGAGTATCTCCGCGCGTAAACGCAGGAAATCCGGATCGTCGCGGCTTCTGCCCAGATTATCATCGCGGCCTATCTCAACGGCGATCACGCGCTCAATCTTCGCCGGGCGCGGAGTCATCACAAACACGCGGTCGGACATGTAAATGGCTTCGTCCACATCGTGCGTGACCATGATCATCGTCGTGCCGCGCTCGCGCCAAACGCGAAGTATTTCATCCTGCATGCTCATGCGCGTGAACGCGTCGAGCGCGCCCAGCGGCTCGTCCAGCAGCAATACCTTAGGCTCGTTCACCAGAGCGCGAGCCAAAGACGCGCGCTGAGCCATGCCGCCTGAGAGTTGATGCGGATAACTCTTCTCAAACCCCGTCAAACCCACCAGATCGATGTAACGCTGGATCTCGCCGCGCTTTTCCTTATAAACCCCGCGTATTTTGAGTCCATACGCCACGTTGCCGCGCACGCTGAGCCATGGGAACAGCGTCGGATCTTGAAATACTAAACCGCGATCCGCTCCCGTCGAGTTGATCGGCGCGCCGTCCAGCGCCAGCGTGCCAGCCGTCACGCTTATGAGTCCCGCGACCAGCCTCAAGAATGTGGACTTGCCGCATCCTGACGGACCTATAAGGCTAACAAACTCCCCAGGCAGTATGGTTAGGTTCAGGCTCGACAGCGCCGTAACCTCCCCGCCGTCAGGCTGGATGAATCGCTTGCTAACGTCCCGCGCCTCGACAGCCCCGGTGCGCGCGGCGGGCGCTAGGGTACCGCCGATCGCTGCGCTCACCATTTGATGACCCCCTTCTGCCAGCGCAGGAGCCTATCGCGCAGTTTGAACTGTACCGTAATGAACACATAGCAGAATCCCGCGATGACGATCAGCCCGGCGTACACGCCGGGGTAAGACAGCATCTCCTTCTGCCAGTTGATGTACCAGCCTACGCCCGATTTAACCCCCAGCATCTCCGCCACTACCAGCGCCGCGAACGACGAGCACGTCGCGTTGAACAGCCCCAGAAATATCGAGGGCAGAGCGTCCGGTATCGCGATGTGGAACAGGTTCTGTATGCCGCTCGCGCCTAGCGTAGACGATACCTCATAGTAGGATTTCTTTACGTTCTGTATGCCGGACGCGGTCAGCACGGTGATCTGGAACCACACGCCGAACGCTATCACGAACACCGCAGCCGCGCGCGGAGTGGAGAACGCCACCAGCGCCAATGGTATCCATGTCGAGGTGGGAATCGGACCCAGCACGCGCACGAGCGGATTTACCCAAAAGTGCCAGCGTTCGCTCCAGCCCACGAGCACCCCCATCAGCAGCCCGGCAAGCGCGCCGGTTCCTACTCCCTGGCACAGCAGCACGAACGATCCGCCCAGGCAATCCACAAACAGAAGCCTGTATTCCTCGCGGTACACGTGCAGGACGCGCGAGACGCTGGGGAAATATATCTGCGGCAGCAGAAGGAGTTTCGCCGTCGCGATATTGACGAACCCCAACAGCGTTATCAGCACGCCGATAAACAGCCCGCGCCGCGCCAGCGTCTCGCGCAGGCCGCGCAGATAGACCGAAGCCCAGGCCAGCGCGGCGAACAATCCCGCCAGTATGCCCAGCAGCCACCGGAACTCCGTGTAATCCGGATTACGCAGTTTCTCGTGACCAGGCAGTATTACTTCCGCGAGAAACGCCAGCGTTATCGCGGCTAGAGGCCACATGACGCGCGGATCGAACCGCGAATACCGCCTTCGCGTTGGTCGCGACTGAATAGCCGCGTTTGTCACAATGCACCATCCTTTCCAGAGTCTTGCGATTATCTCAGATATGTCAATGGTAGAATACTCGCGCGAGATAGGCCGCTCCGCCCGCAACGATAGTGTTCACGCGTTCTCGCGCTCCTTGATATCGTGTTCACGCGTTCTCGCGCTCCTTGATATTATCCTTTATGTCGCTCTCCATCCACTCCACGCTGAGCGGCAGCGCGCAGTGGCGGGAGATATTGCGCGAGAAATTCGTGTTGCGCAGAGCCTTGTCAGCCTTGCGCGCCAGCTCGAACGCGCCGGAATAACCCATGAAGTTGAACCCCTGCCCGAACAGCGGGATGCACGGTATACCCAGCCGAGCCACCCACCCGTTCGCGCCTATGTGACCGCAGTACAGGTCGGGCTTGAGTTTGTTCAGCAGGTTGATCTCCTCCGCGGGCATGCCCGCCGCAACCTCGATGAATAGATCGTCGCCTGTTACGTCGCCCAGCATATCCTCGACGAATCGATCAACGTTGTGCGCCTTGACTCCCAACAGACGCATCCCCAGCGAGTGGAAGAACTCCGCCGTCGTGAGTATGCGCGTCTCGCCTCCGCCGACGAATATGCTCTTTCCCTTCAGCCGCTCCTTGATCGGCGCAAGCGCTGAGTTAAGCTCCGCGTTCTCCCGCTCGATCACCCGCTCCGCCTCGACCTCTAAGTGGAAGTGCTCCGCGATCCTGCGCAGCCAGGCGTTGGTGTTCTTGATACCGATCGGCAGCGTGTCGATGATGTACGGCGTGCCAAACCGTTCCTTTAAGTGACCCAACAGATAATCGTCGTGAGTAGCGCATACGGATACGTTCAGCGCAGCCTCGCCGATGCGCTTCAGATCGTCCAGCGACGCGTGAAGCGGAAGGAATCGAGGCTTAAGACCCAGCGCGCCTACTACGCGGCATAACTCCGCCTCGTCGCCGCTGCTGTTCGATCCAACGTTGAATAGGTTGACGATCCCGCTGTTATTACGACGCCCGCGCTTGCCAGCGCTATCGACGCCGACGCCCTTATCGCCGTCATTAACATCATCGTCGGCGTTATCATCATCGTTATCGCCGCGAGAGCATGGACCCACCAAACAGCGCAGTACTCCGTGATACGCGCTGTCGTATCCCGACGCTACATATCGGCTCTTGAATCCCTCGCAGTGTATCGGCGCGATCCTCGCGCTGACCGTCTCCTGCAACTCGCTGACCAGCGAGTCTATGTCGTCGCCGATTATCCCGGGCACGCATCCGTTCGCTATAACGATTATATCCGGGTGGTACTGTTCCTGCGCGTATAGTATCGCGCGGCGCAGTTTCTCGATCCCGCCCTGCACAACGTCGATCTCGTCCATGTTGGTGTGCAGCCAGATGAATTCCTCGTTTATCTTGCCCTTGGACGCGCGCATCGTCTTGCGCGTTCCGCTCATGCCCGCGAAGCGGGAGTTGCACCCCAGCGGCGAGTGCGTGATCATCACCGTGTTGGTGAAGGATGATACAATCCCGCTGGCGAGGTTCAGCTGGCAGCCGCCGCTCTGATCGAACCTGCGGCGCTGAAGCATCGCGCATCCGCTCCTAACGTCCTTCCTAAGCCGCCCGCACGAGCCGCAGAACGCCGAGCACACGCCGATGCGCGTCTCGCGAACCGGAGGCGCGACGCTCGATGTAAAGCCATAGGATAACTCATCGGAATACTTTGACATAGTGTCCCTCCTATCGCGCCGAGACTAGATTGGTAAGCAGGTCCTCCACGAGCGTCAGCGCGCCGCGCCAGCCCGCGGCCGATTTGTTGAGAACCACGCGGTTGCTTACTGGAAACGCGACCGATAAGAACCCCGCGCCCAGCGCCTCCGCCAGTCCGCGCTCGATAACCGAACCCACTACGTAAGCCGGAGACGGCGAGTCGCGGTATTTATCGTTATGGTTATCAGCCCACGCACGACGGACTTCATCCAGCAGACGCGAGGGGTTGCGCTCAAAGATCACCTTGGGCTTATACTCCGATGTAACGTCGGCAAAGAGCGCGACGTATTCGGCCTGCTCCCTCTCGCCTTCGATATCGTGCACGGCGGTGAGGAACGGTATCCAGCCTAGATCGTTCGCCAGAAACCGGGTAATAGCATGCGCGTAATAACTATCCGCCGCGACAATCGCCCAGCGTTGGAAATCCAGATCGGTATAAACATCTACGATCCGCTCAAGGTAAGAGTAATACTCGCGCGTCTCCCTCTCGATGGCGGATTCCACATCCTCGACCGGAACGCCTAGCGCGCCGCCGATCCTTCGTAGAAACTCCGCCGACCCGCTAGGCCCAATGGGCAGTTCCGATTGTATAAACGGTATCGCGTGTTCGGCCTCGAACGCCTTCGCGCTGTCAAGTCCCGCTTGAGCCGACAGCACGACGTTGAGCGACGCGCTGCCATAGCCGCGTATCGACTCGACGCTCTCGCCGGTTCCGAAAAACGCGTTCGCCTTAACGCCGATCAACCCCAGCAGCCGCCGCAGTTCATCCAGATTGCCCCGGAAGAACACGTCGTGTCCGGGCACGACGCCCAGTATGTTGACAGTGCGCGGCTCCTTCTCATCGGATCGCCGCACGACGTTCCGTATTACGCTGGTCATGACGGAGTCGTACCCGCGATAGGTGTTTCCCGAGAAACCCGGCGTTGACGCGCCGATCACGTTCCTGCCGCCGTAACGGCTCGCCACCTGAACCGTATTATCCCCGATGATCTCCACTTGGCAGCCGGAGACCACCACGTATAGATCGGCGTCCATCGCGCGGAGCGTGGACTCTATCTGTTCCGCCAGCCGATCCTCGCCGCCGAAGACTATATTGTTCTCGGCGATATTGGTAGTGGGGATCATCGTGCCGCCGCAGTAACCCAGCCCGCGATAGCCCGCCGCGAGGTTGTATGTACCTGATAATGACGCGGCGCATCCGCCCGCCGCGTGCACGATCGGCACGGCGCGCGGCAGGCTCTCGATAGTGGTCAACGCGCCGCCCAGCGCGCAGGAGAATTTCGCCCGTTCGATGAAGTCGGACATGCGTGCCTTACCCCCTCGTTATCCGTGTGAGAATGTCTCTTCGATCGCGACGCGGCGCGGATATATACTGCAGCTTACATCCCGGCCTCCGGGAACGCCCGCGGCGTCCGCGCGGCAATGCTGGCAATGCCTGAACACCGTTATGTATTTACCCACGGCCTCCCGCGCCGCGTCGATCTGCGAGCATGTCGGCGGCGGCATGCCTTCGAACCCGCCTTGCGGTATAAGCGGGATCAGGTTGTAGAGCGTGGCTCCGGCAGCCTTGACCGTCCTTGCGATATCCTCCAGCCCGCCGAACTCTCCCGCTTTCGCTCCATGGAGCGCCGGGATGTAGACGGTGTTCACCTTCACGATCGGCCCGCCGTTTCTCGCGACGCGCGCCAGACCCTCGAGTTGCTTCTCAATCAACAAAGCCGCGCCCTCCTCGCCGTATACGCACCGCTTGCCATCGCGCACCCAGGCGCAGATTTTGGCCTGCGTCTTTGGCGATACGGAGTTGATCGTGACGGTCAGCGTATCGACTCCAACGTCGCGTATCTCGTCCGCGTTATCGATCAGCGCGAGTCCGTTGGTGCTCAAGCAGAGCAGGAGATCGGGGAACGCTCTCTTGATCAAGCGCAGCGTCTCCAGCGCGTAAGGCGTTGCCAGCGGCTCGCCAGGCCCCGCGATACCCGCGACCGATATTTCAGGCGCGGCCTTGACCGCTCGAGCCACCGCCTCGACGGCCTCGTCCGGACACAGAACCTCCGCCGCGCGTCCCGGCCGCCGTTCCTTGACCGTATCGGCGTTGTCCAGCGCGCGCTTGCAGAATCGGCACGCCATATTACAGCCGGGGCTGACGGGCAGGTGCACGCGTCCCTTGCCATTGCGCGCGCCCACCGCGAAACACGGATGCGACCGTCCTAATGCCTCCAGCGTCCAAGCCATGCGGATCGCCTCCCTCCCTCGCGCGGCGAATCGAGACGCGCCGGCGCGGCTATATATTCCGCGTCAGATGTTCTGCGCGGCATAACGCACCTCTCCCGTTTCAGCCGCCAGCAGTTGATCCGCCCATCCCGCCGCCCACGCGCGCAGTTCCGTTATCTCCATCGGGGACGGCGCGGTTGACTTTTCGTGTTCCGCCACGCGCCGCGCCAGTTCCATATAAACCAACGCTTGCTCCGAGTCCGGCGCGGACTCGATCGTGGTCATGCCGCGCAACTCGCTCTGAGTCACCGTCACGGAGCGCGGGATGTACTGGATCACCTGGGTTTTGGTGCGGGAGGCGAAATCGTCCACGATCGACCGCGCGTAAGGCTGGCTGATCGAGTTGGCGATGATACCGCCCAGCAGCGCGCCGCCGGAGTTGGAGTACTTGCTGATCCCCTTGAAAAGATTGTTCGCGGCGTACACGGCCATGAAATCCGACGATGATACCGTGAATACATGCTCTGCGATTCCCTCGCGGATGGGCATGGCGAACCCGCCGCACACCACGTCGCCCAGCACGTCGTATATCACGAAATCCAGCTCCAGCTCCTCGAACACCTTCTGCTGCTTGAGCAGTTCCACCGCCGTTATGATCCCTCTGCCCGCGCATCCCACGCCCGGAGCGGGACCTCCGGCCTCGACGCAGTAGATGCCGTTGAACCCTTCATAGACCAGATCGCGAGCCTTTACGCCTGATTTTTCTCGAAGCGCGTCCAGCACGGTCGGTATATACTGTCCGCCGCGCAGGGTATTCGTCGAATCGCTCTTGGGATCGCATCCCACCTGCAGCACCCTGTAACCCATAGTGGATAGCGCGGCTGAAAGATTGGATGTGGTAGTGGACTTCCCAATCCCGCCCTTGCCGTAAATCGCGATCTGCTTAAGCCTCTTCGCCACTGCGCGTTCCTCCTTGATTGTGGATGTGCCAGGCCAGCCAGGTTTGCCTGTATTCACATCTTACAGATATGAATTATGAAGATACTATATGACAGGTTCGGGCGGCTGTCAAGGGGAAATT